>QHRC01000145.1:0-2148 GCA_003219995.1 Verrucomicrobiota bacterium | reverse complement strand
CGTCCACGTTCGGTTGTTTGCTGAAATCGCGATAGTGAATCTCGCCGTTGTGGGCGGCGAAGCGGTTGATCTTAAGCGGGAACAATTGTTTGATCTTTTGCGCCCACGGCTCGTCCACAGGCGCCTGGCGATTCTCTTTGCTCGGCGCATTCACCAAATTCATTTTCGGCCGGTAAAATTCGATGTTACCCACCCAAGCTCCGTCGAAGAGTGCCCTCCACTGCACGGAAAGCTCGACAAGGGGCGAGGAGAAAAATGGCACCGGCACTTTTCCGCTCGTCTTCACGATGTCGATGTTGTGGATTTGGTACGCGCCGCGCCAAAGATGCAGTGTCACCGCAGCGACGTGCGCGCGATAGCCGGGAATTTCAGAGAGCTTTCGATTAACGTAATCGCGCACCCAAACTGCGAGGTATATGTGCACGACCAGAAAAGCCGCGATCACCACGACGAGCACCCAGAACCACCAACGCTTTGCGAGAGATCTCATTCTCTGCCAACCCTGAATGCAGCATGCAACTGCAATAAAGTAACGCGGCTACGACACTCTGCGGCCGTATTTGGTCTAACTATGGGCTGCTACCAGGAGTTGCGCTCACGCTGGGGGTTTGAATGGGAAACGCAAACGTCGCTGAAGGTGTTGGAGATGGAGTTGTCGATGTGCCGGGCGAAGGTGACGGGGTCGATGTTTGCGATGGAGAAAAGGACGAGCTCGGCGTCGGCGTGGAAGTTGGGGTTGGCGTTGGCGTGGGTGGCGGCGGGATAATGTTTACCCAATGATGCAACGGGACCGTTGCGCCGCCGATCTCGTCGACGAGTTTTTGGCAGCGCGCTTGAAGTTTCTCAAAATCGGGTGGGCCAAATGGCGTGTCAGCTGTTCCGGCAAAAACTAAATAAGTGACTTTGAGATCGCTCACCGGCCGATTGTACGGCGTGGATTGGGCGTTGATTTCTTTCGCAATGCGCAGGGAGGCCTCGCCGGCTTTGTCGTTCGGCCCGATGTCGCCGACGATCGCTGGATAAATGGCGTCGCCAAAAACGACGACCGCATAATCGCCGGTTTTGGGGGCGTCGTGTCCGCGCGTGAATGCGCCGGGAATCACGATGTAAGGATCTGTCGTGCCAATGAGGAAACTAAACTTTTTGAGTGTTCCTACTTCAGCGCGCAATTGCGGGATCGCATTGCGTAACTCGCGTTTGCGTTCCGGCGTAATCGTTTTGAGCGCGGCCTCAAGTTCCGCGCGTCTTAATCGTTCTTCCGTCGCGGCAAGATATGGATTGGGCCCGGGCGTTTTCTTTGGCCACTTATAACTCGTGAATGGTTTAAAATTTATCGGCGCCCCGGTCCCGACCGGCATGCGGTCGCCGTCCGAGCCATCCGAATCGACATCCATGTCCGCCTGGAGCAGCAGTGCTTTGCGATGACTCTGCGGATGCTGTAAATGCAGCACCGTTTGGCAATCGTAAAAGTTGTGGCGGGAAAGAAGGAGATCGAGCCGAACCAAATTCTCCCGCAGCATTTTCACTTTCGTGTTGTAGAGCTCGGCGAAAAGGGGCGAGACCGGATCGGGAGATAACATTGCGGCCAGTCCCGGCAAGAGCGCGGGCAATCGCGGGCTGATTTTCGCCAGCTCCTCGATGGTCTTGTTCGGTGAGGGTAGGCGCGCCTGCAATTTCAAATCGAGAACGTAACTTTCCGGATCGACCCGTTCCGTGCTGGCGTCAGCGCCCGGCAACGTCTCGACCGTGGAGTGAACGGTAACGCCGTTGAACAACTTTGCCGTCTCTAATTTGCCGCCAATAACTGGCGGTCGTGTCGGCGTTGGCTCCGGCGTTGGCGTCGCTTTGATCTCCGCCGGTGCGAAATGCTGAAGCCGTTCCAGCGAGATCCAGCGATACACAATCGCGACGAAAATCCCGGCCAGCAAAAGCAACACCAGCCGCCGCCACGTCCGCAGACGAATTCTTCCCACGCGATTACTTTTTTATCCAGGCGAGCAGCGCCACGATGATGCCGATCACACTCAGGATCGACATTACGCCCGCGGGCATCGCTTTTCCGGTGCGGATAAATTTTGGAACGAATTGCGCGGCCAGGAGCAGGGAAATAATGAACGCGGTCGCGAGTGAGATCGCACGATGTTCCGA
>QHRC01000144.1:364-3846 GCA_003219995.1 Verrucomicrobiota bacterium | reverse complement strand
CCCGAAAGCTTTCGGGGCAAAGAGCCGTCACGCTTCGCCGCGTGGCGTGGTTATTATGGTAGCGCGACCGTCCCCGGTTGCGGTCAATCCCATTCGCAAGCGAGGCGCTTGCGCTACATTTGCCACACAGATCAGCCGATCTCGCTCGCCTTTTTCAAAATCGGCAAAACCGAATCCAATGATTGCTGAGTTCGGGCGTGGACCAACAGCAGTGGCTCGTCAAGATCGACATGTTCACCGATTTTCTTGATCCCGGAGATGCCGACAGCGAAATCGATCTGGTCGCCGGTCTTCTGGCGGCCGGCGCCGAGTAAGACCGATGCGCGTCCGATCAATTCGGCGTCCATTTTTTTTACGACGCCGGCGGATTTGGCGGGCAATGATTTAACAATCGGGGCGCGGTGTAGATCAGTAATTTTCTCCAGCGCGGTCGCGTCGCCATCCTGGGCGTAGACTAGCGAGACAAATTTTTTCCAGGCGCTGCCGTCTTTTAGGCGTTGTTTCAATTCCTTGCGTGGCGTTGTCGAAACTTTCTCCGCAAGATCGGCAATCAACTTCACCAAATCAGGCGGTCCGCCGCCCTGCAAAATCTCGACGCACTCCGCGACTTCGAGCGCGTTGCCCACCGCGCGGCCAAGCGGTTCATCCATCGGGCTGAGCAGATGCGACGTCTTCACGCCCATCGACTTCCCGACGCTCGTCATCGTGGCGGCGAGCTGCTCGGCGTCCTTTTTCGTTTTCATGAACGCGCCGCTGCCAAATTTCACATCGAGGACCAGACGATCGAGATTTTCAGCGAGCTTTCTGCTCATGATGCTCGCGACAATGAGCGCCTGCGACGGCACCGTGCCGGTCACGTCGCGTAAGGAGTAAAGTTTTTTGTCCGCCGTGCAAATGTCCTCAGTCTGTCCGATCACGAAAACGCCGATGCGTTCAAGCTGCTTCAGCGCGCGTTTGTCGTCGAGATTGACGTTGAATCCCGGAATGCTCTCGAGCTTGTCGAGCGTGCCGCCGGTAAGGCCGAGACCGCGCCCCGAAATCCTCGGAACCCATGCCCCGTCGCACGCGAGCAAGGGCGCGAGCACGAGTGAAACCTTGTCGCCGACGCCGCCGGTGGAGTGCTTGTCGATCTTGGGCGGCGAATTCTTCGGGTATTTGAGCACCCGGCCGCTGTTCATCATCGCCTCGGTCAGATGCTGCGTCTCGGCCGGCGTCATTCCGCGAAAAAAAACTGCCATCGCCCACGCGCTCATCTGATATTCAGGAATTTCTCCGCTCGTGAAATCCGAAATCAGAGATTCAATTTCGTCGGAAGAGAGTTCGTGACCGTCGCGCTTTTTCTCGATGAGCGAAGGAATATGCATCGGTTTCGACAGAAAATCAGCAGGACGCGGGCCGCCGCCAGTGGGGTCAGCCCCGCTACTTCTAGCGATTCACCGTTTATTGGCGAATGTCGATTCCAGCGAAGTAGCGGGGTCCCTACCTCAGACCCCGATTGGATGCCACGCCGTTTTCATTTCCACTGTATTGAGGATTCAACTCGCGTTGAACCGGCAGACACGATTGCCGCTGATTTGCCAAGTCAGGATTGCGCAAATGAGGAAAAAAGAAAATGGTAAGCAGACTGGCCGCTAATCTATGATCGATAAATCAGAAAAAATCTTCGTGGCTGGTTATCGCGGCCTGGTCGGCAGCGCGCTCATCCGGCGCCTCGAAGCGGAAGGTTTTACCAATGTCCCGAAACGTGATCGCTCGCAGCTTGATCTCGCGGACGAAGCGGCCGTGCAAAATTTCTTTGCTCAGGACAAACCGGCCATTGTGATATTCGCGGCCGCCAAAGTGGGCGGGATCAAGGCGAATAGCGATTTTCCGGTCGAATTTTTGCTCGACAATTTGCGCGTTCAAAACAACGTCATTCGCGCCGCCTATAACGCCAAAGTGCGTAAACTTCTTTTCCTGGGCAGCTCCTGTATTTATCCAAAGGAAGCGCCGCAACCGATTCCGGAGAGCGCGTTGTTGACCGGCCCGCTCGAGCCAACGAATGAAGCTTACGCCATCGCGAAGATTGCCGGGATTAAGCTTTGCCAGGCCTACGTGAGCGAGTATGGAGCAAATTTTATCTCGGCCATGCCAACGAATCTCTACGGCCCGAATGATAATTTCGATCTCGAAAGCTCACATGTGCTGGCGGCGCTTCTCCGCAAGGCGCATGAAGCCAAAATGCGAAGGGCGCGCGAGCTTGTCGTATGGGGCTCGGGCAAACCGCGGCGCGAATTTCTCCATGTCGACGATGCGGCCGGTGCGTGTCTGTTTCTTCTCGAAAAATATGATTCGCCCGAAATCATTAACGTTGGCTCTGGCACGGACGTTTCCATCCGCGAGCTGGCGGAGTTGATTTGCGACGTAGTTGGTTTTGACGGCGAACTGGCCTGGGACGCGACCAAGCCGGACGGCATGCCGCGCAAACTTCTCGATGTTACCAAGCTAAATAATCTCGGCTGGCATACGACGATTCCGCTCCGCGATGGGATTGCGCGCACCTACGATTGGTTTCGCGCGAACTGCGCGAAGTAACCAAGATGGATCGAGCAGTCTCTTGCTCGATGCTAAAACATGGCGGCGAGGCCGCGTCAATTAACATCGCCCGCGGAGCGGCCGATCCACCTTGAGCGTTGTTGTGCTGGAGGTCCGTAAGGGACGCTGTTAGCGTCCCACGGGAAGCCGACTCCAAAGGTGTTCGCGAGCGAGGCGGCTTCCCTGCAAAGATTCTATGCAAAAAAAACTTCGCATCGGCGTCGTTGGCGTCGGACACATTGGAAGCAATCATGCCCGGCTCTACGCCGAGATTCCCTCCGCGGAGTTTTCTGCGATTTACGATGTCGATCTTGCGAAAGCCAACGCTATTGCGAAAAAATATCGCATTACGCCTGCGCAGTCGCTCGACGAATTTGCCGAGATGGTCGATGCCGCCTCGATTGCGACGCCGAGCAACACGCACTACGAAGTTGCGCGCTCACTGCTCGCGCGCGGCAAACATTTGCTGATTGAGAAACCAATTACCGACAATACCGCTCATGCCGGCGAATTGGCGGAATTGGGGGCGCAAAACGGATTGATTTTGCAGGTCGGCCATGTCGAGCGATTCAATCCGGTTCTAAGCGCGCTCGAGGAACGATTGACGCATCCGCGCTTTATCGAAGCGCACCGGCTCTCGCCTTATCCTGAACGCAGCACGGACATCGGCGTCGTGCTCGATCTCATGATTCACGATCTTGAAATCATTTTGCACCTCGTGCGCTCGCCCGTGCAAACCATCGACGCTGTCGGTGTGGCGGTCCTGAGCCGCGGCGAAGATATCGCGAACGCGCGGATGCGATTTGAGAATGGCTGTGTCGCAAATATCACTTCCAGCCGCATCAGTCCGGAGCGGATGCGCAAGATCCGCGTTTTTCAGGAGGACGCTTATCTCTCGCTCGATTATG
>QHRC01000144.1:0-351 GCA_003219995.1 Verrucomicrobiota bacterium | reverse complement strand
AATCTATCGGCGCGCCGAAGGCCGGATCACGCGCGAGAAGGTAGAGATCGCGCGGGAGGAACCTCTCAAGCGTCAACTTGTTTCGTTCGTCGAATGCGCAAACACCGGGTGCGAGCCGCGCGTGTCCGGTTTTCAAGCGGCCGCTGCGCTGGGACTCGCCGTGGAGATAACCAAGCGAATTGCAATGGATACGCGTCGGTCAGCATGAGTGCATCATCTTATTTTTTCGAGGGAGACGCTTCGGAGGGACATTCCTCAGAGGGAGATGGCTCGGAGGGACATGCTTCTGCATGTCCCCAATCTGAAGCAGAGGACGTGCAGAAGCACGTCCCTCCGGACCAAGGAGTGCGA
>QHRC01000049.1 GCA_003219995.1 Verrucomicrobiota bacterium | reverse complement strand
CGCGCTGGGAATGATTGCGACCGTCGCCGTGACGTTTCTAATCGGCGAACGGCTGGCTGATTACTGGCGCGGTTTCCTCGCCGGTCTGATTTATCTTTGCTCCTGCGGCACTTTTTTGCTCGGACGGCTCATTATGCCCGAGCCGGTTTTCAGCGCTTTCGTTGCCGGCGCGATCCTTTGCGGCATATGCGGTTATCAGCGGCGCCGCTTTCGCCGTTTTTGGTTTCTTGGCTTTTGGATTTGCGCGGCGCTCGCTTGTCTGACCAAAGGAGTGCACGGTTTGCTTTATCCGGGGGCAGTGTTGTTGATCCTGGGGTTGTTGTATCGAGAGGCTAGTTTGCGCTTCCGCCTGCTTTTGCATTGGTCGTACTTGTCGATCTTTCTGCTCATTGTTGCTCCGTGGTACATTTGGACGGAGTGGCGTTTCCCCGGATTTCTTCGCCAACTTGTAGGCGTGGAGTGGCTGGGTCACCTCCACACTGCTCCCAATGCTCCCGGCAGCGATAATGGCGTTCCGCGATTGCAATTTACCGCGTTGCATTTCGCCTGGTGGTTTCCATGGTCGGTTGCGCTCTTGCCCGCAGTGCTCCTAGCGTGGCGGCGCGTGATGCGTCCGCGCGAAATTGAATTTGCCGATGCTTTGCCTCTTTGTTGGATGGCTGTGGCTTTCCTGCCGCTGCTTCTCATCGGACAGCGCCAGGATTATTATTCGATGAGCATGTGGAGCGGATTTGCTCTCTGGGCCGCGACGACGTGGTTAAGAGCGCCTGGAAAACTGCGCCTCGCCGGCGCCGGCTTGCTTAATCTTGTCGGACTCACCATCGCTGCCCTGGCCTTGTTTCTCCCGAAATTGATCGGAGAAATGGATGGACATCGGGGCAACGGGGACACGAGCTGGACGACCTGGCGCGCCTTACAACGCATTCCAAGCCCAGCTTGGCTGGCCTTGCGTCCGATGTTCGCCATTATCGGCATCTCTCTCATAATCTTTTCCCTCGTCGCGATTTATTTCATCTCGACGCGACGACCGAAACTCGCCTGCACGGCGCTTGCCGTCGCCATGATTCCAACCGGATTGAGCATGATCGACGGTGTAGCGCGGATGGCGCCGCATTTTTCCCTCGCTGACGCCGCCCGCTTTCTCAATCCCAGGCTCACCGACAACGACGAAGTCATTTACGAGGGATCATTGGACGTCGCCAGCAGCCTTATTTTTTATTTGAATCGGCGCTTTTATTTAGTGAATCAGCCGCGCGACGACGAAATGCACATCGGCTCAAACAAGGCGGATGTCGTTCTGGATGAAGATCGAGTTCTTACAAAATGGAGCGATTCCAGCGACGTTTATCTGATCGTTGAGGAGAAGCGCGTTGCCTACTGGGAAAGCCTGTTGACCCAGCGCTTTCACATTTATCATCAAGTCACAGCCTGCGGCTCATACGTCGTCTTAAGTAACCGATTATAACGGCGGCTTGGCGGACGATCTCCATGATCTCCATTTGAAAAATCCAGCGCGCAGCTTAATGTGCCGGCTCAATTTCGGCGGGAAACCAGTTTATGTCGCAGCATCGCAGTCTAAAAGGCGCCAGCACCATCATGGCCAAGCGCAATGTTCTGAAACGTTTTGAGCGCGTCGAACTTCTCAAGAAGCGCGCGCAGTGGAAGGAAGGCAGCAAAGTCATCGGCCTTCCCAAAACGAAACCGGACGCGTGATCGGAGAGGCGATTCGTTAAAAATGTTACAAAGTTAAATGGTAACAGCGTGTTTTTGACTCTGCTTTGCGTCTCAACCGTTTCCTCGCTGCCGCCGGCATCGGCTCGCGCCGCCAATGCGATGAGCTGATCGAGGCCGGGCGCGTCGCCGTCAACGGAAAGCCGTGCACCGACTTCAGCTTCCAGCCGAGCGAGCGCGATCACGTGAAAGTGAACGGCAAGCTTGTTCGTATCGATCTTCCATTCACGATCATTTTGCACAAACCGGCCGGTTTCGTTTCCACGAAAAGCGACCCTCACGCGCGCGACACAGTTTTCGATTTGCTGCCGCGGAAATTCCCGCGGCTCTTCAGCGTGGGCCGGCTCGATGCGCAAAGTGAAGGTCTGCTCATTCTCACAAACGACGGCGAGCTCGCGCATCGCCTCACTCATCCACGTTACAAGATCGACAAGGAATATGAAATAACGCTCGACCGGCAATGGACTCCGGCGCTTGCTGCCAAATTGTTGCGCGGGGTTTCTCTCGACGGTCAGCGCGCCCAAATCACGCGTTTGCATTCCATCACCCCAACACGTTTGCGGGTCACTCTGCGCCAGGGCATAAATCGTCAGATTCGCCGCATGTTTGAGCAAGTTGGTTATAAAGTGAAACGGCTCGTACGCATTCGAATCAGAAATTTGCGCCTCGACGATTTGCCACGCGGCCACTGGCGCGCGCTCACAAAATCTGAATTGAAAGTGTTGAGAACGACAAAGCCAGCGTCAGATATATCGCGCTCGGTCATTCGACCAGATCGAGAAACGGCACCGACCCTTGCGGGTGTTCGCCATGCTGTAGGTGAGTCATCTATGGCGTTGCTTCACTCCAGGACAGTCAAGATGAACCGCCCTGGCAGAAGGCGGCGATCAGGCGCACAATGAAGCTAAACAATCGCGGGCGCGCCTTCCATGCCATACGTGAATCAGGTATAGCACCGCCCCCTTGGAAACAGTTAAGGTCCGCAACTCGATGAGAACGAGCCCGCGGGCAAGCGCGCAATGAAAATAAACAATTGCAAAGCGTTGATCACAGGAGCGTCAGCTGGAATCGGCCGCGAATTTGCGCGGCAGCTCGCGAGCCGCGCCGGTTCAGTCGTGCTCGTCGCCCGGCGACGTGAGCGATTGGAGCAATTGCGTAATGAACTGACGAAGGCAAATCCGAGCTTGAACGTCCATGTTTACGATGTCGATCTTGCGGATAAAACGCAGGTTGACGCGCTAATTGAGTCGCTCGCGCACGACAAGATCGACATCGATTTGTTGATCAATAACGCGGGACTGGGCGATAGCGGACCATTTGCGACAAGCGATCCGACACGGATCGACCAGATCATTCAAGTGAACATGAGCGCGCTCACGCTGCTGACTAGAAAATTGCTTCCAACGATGATCGCGAGAAAGCGCGGTGCAATCTTGAATGTCAGCTCATCGGCTGGTTTTCTCCCGATTCCTGGCTTCGCGGTTTACGCAGCGACAAAAGCTTACGTGACGAACTTTTCGGAAGCGCTCCGCGCGGAATTACGCGACACTGGCGTGAGTGTTTCTATACTCTGCCCGGGGCCAGTACACACCGAATTCGGAGAGGTCGCAAAACGCCCCGGTGGCCAGCCCGAAGCCGGGCCGGAGTTCGCTTACGTTCCGGTCGAACAAGTCGCTCGCGATGGACTTGCCGCAGTCGAAGCCGCTCGCCCGCTCGTTATCCCAGGTTTCGCAATGAAACTTGGGATGTTTCTCGTGCGAATGATGCCGATGTCGATCTTGCGCCGCTTTTCATCGAAACAGCGCTAGTCGTTTATATCACTGGTATTTCACCGAGCAACCGTATGGCTTGGTGTTCGCCGTTGTCACTGGTTTGCCCGCGAGTGATTCGTCGAGCGCGACTTTGACGTAGTTGGTCGAGCTGGGAATGTCGGCCGGATTGGGCGTGGCTTTGCTGTCGATTGCGCCTTCGTACGCGATTTTACCCTCAGGACTAACCACGACCATGTTCGGCGTGTTTTTTGCCCCGTAAGCGCGCCCGGCTTTGCCTTCCGGATCGAGAAGCAGCGCGGTTTGATGTGTTTTCCAAGCGGCTGCAACTTTCGCAGCTTGTTCCGGAGTCATGTTGCCCTCGCTGCCGGGAGCATTAGAATCGATCGTCAGCCAGACAACACCTTTGCCCGTGTATTCTTCTTGTAGCTTCTGCATGTTGCCGCTGCCGTAATGCTTTTTCACGAACGGGCATTCCGGATTGAACCACTCCAGGACGACGTATTTGCCTTTGTATTGCGAAAGCGAATGTGTCTTGCCCTTTGCGTCGGTGAGCGAAAAGTCGGGCGCGGCGCTGCCAACCGGTGGCGAATCAAGCGCCAGGAGCGTCGTGGTTGTGAGTGAAGCGAGAATTGCCGCGATTGATTTTGTTTTCATAGGTTATTGTGAAGCGATGGTGCGCGAGATGGTTTCAAGTTTGTCCAGAATGATACTCTTGGTCAGCAATTCCGGAAAAACAATCGGTTCGGCGGATTTGCCGGGATAGAGCACATACAGTGGGACACCCGGGCGGCCAAATTGTTGCAATAATTTTGTGATGATCGGGTCGCCGTTCGTCCAATCGGCTTTCAATTTGACAATACCGCGACGCTGAAATTCTTCGCGCACGGTGGCGCTTTCCAGCACGCTGGCCTCGTTGAATTTGCACGTCAGGCACCAGGCCGCCGTAAAATCGACAAAGACGGCGTGGCCGTCCGCCAACTCTTCCTGCAAACGCTCGGGCGTGAACGCCTGCCACCCGCCGGCAAGTTGCGAAGTTGTCGCGAGCTTGGACGAACGAAACTTATCGCCAATGAAATAAATCCCGCTTCCGATTACAAGCACGAGCATGAGGACGAGCGAAAGCCGCCTCGTTGCGATCGATGCGCCCGGCACGATGAACGCGCCTTTCATCCAGCAAGCGATGCTGACAACGAGCAGAAAACACGAAGCCCAAATCAGCGCATCACTGCCGCGTTGCGCGCCGAGCACGTAGAGGAGAAAGAGCAAGGTCGCGAGAAGCAGGAAACCCATGAACTGTTTCACATGCGTCATCCACGGGCCCGGTTTCGGCAAAAATCGCAACCAGGCCGGTTGCGCACAGAGGAGCAAATAGGGAGCGCTCATTCCGGCGGCGATGGCCACAAACATCGACAATATGATTACCGGTGATTGGGTGAAGGCGAAACCAAGAGCGGTTCCTAAAAATGGCGCGGTGCATGGCGTCGCCAGGACGGTCGCGAAAACACCTTGAAAGAATGAGCCCGCTTCACCTTCGCCCGCGGTCCAGCTGAGCAATCCGCGGGTGGCTGTTTGCGGCAGCGAAATTTCGAAGACGCCGAGAAGATTCAGGGCAAAGACGAGAACGATCACGCTCAGCAAAAGAACGAAATAAGGATTCGTGAATTGAAACCCCCCCCAGGTAACTTCGCGGCCGGCAGCTTTGAGAATAATCAGGAGCAGCGCCAGACCAACAAACCAGGCGAAAATTCCAGCGGCGAAAGCGAGGCCGCTGCGCCAGATTTTTTCACGGCTCTGACCGGCCTGCTGAATGAATCCGAAGATCTTGAGCGAAATCACCGGCAAGACGCATGGCATCAAATTCAAGATCAAGCCGCCAAGAAAACCAAAGAAGAGAAAGGTAAGAACGCCGCGTGCGGGAACAGATTTGGCAGGTGGCGCTGCTGCACGTTCGGCCACGCGCCAGGCGGCACGGTCATTTCCATTGGGGCGCTGGGCAAAAACGACCAGACCTTTGATCGACAATAAATCTTTCGACGCTGAGTCGATCGGAACAGCAAAAATAATTTCGTTCCCAGTCCGCGATTCGATCTTTGGATGACCAACAACGATGTTTCCCTCCGGCAATGGATAAAAATCCGCGACCGGATGATTCGCCAGTGTCGCGCTGGTCACGCTGAGGTGAAGCTCGGAACCGACGTGGCTCCATTTCTCCTTCGCGACGTCGGCCCCAGGCCAATCTTTGGGCAGTAACTGGCGGTAGCGTGCAAAAAGGTCCGTGTTTGCGACCTTGCTCGTTGTCGATGTTGGGATTTCCAGTTGCAGAGTCGCGCTGCCGGGAATGCAGATTTTCTCGCAAACGAGCCAGTTTGCTTCCGCCGAAAGTTTTACTGGCGAATTGTCGATCTTCGCAGGCGGGATTATTTCCTGCATGAGCAAGACTTCATCCTGGTAGCCGTAGGTTTGAATATCGCCAGGGTCGTTCGTTTTCAGCGGAATTGGCCATTGTAGCTCGCCTGCTTTCCAGCCCGGCGGTAATTTCCATTTCAGTTCTGTGGGAATTCCGGCGTCACCGGAAAACTTCCAGTAGGTGTGCCAGCCGGGCGCCATTCGAAGAAGCAACCCAGCGGTGAACTTTTTTCCGGGAATAATCGCGTTCGTGTCGGCCACGAGCTCTGCCTTGACCAGCTCTTTTCCCTCATAAGTCTGACTCTTGCCCTCCGGCACAGCACCGAAGATCGAAAAGAAAATCGTCACCGGCACGGCAAAGCGAAACGCCAACGGCATGCTATTACCTACCACTCGTGGATGTTTTCAGCAACGCGAGCTAGCGGGCAAAATGGCTCGGGAGCTGCTGCATTTCAGGGTATGCGTTCAATTCTCGCCTTATTTGTCGTGGCTGCTCTGGGCTTTGTTGTCATCTTGAAGAAAGACGCTCCCGAGGCAGCACCTTCGAAAATGCAAACAAACAAGCTGACTAAAGTGAGTGAACATAATTGGAAGAAACACGCGATCGATACCAGCCATTCGATTGCCAAAAACGCGCCCAGGTAGCGTCAGGAAAGCGAAGTCCCCTAAGTTGTCGAGCTAAGCCATCTGCGTTTGCGCCGCGCAAAAGGCGGGATTATTGGGCGGGTTGCGCCAGTTTCGTCCGAATAGCCGACTTAAATTCCTCAGGCGAAAGCGCCACTCCGCCGGTGGCACGCGATCGGATTCAATCTTTTCCTTTACGGAACAATGAAGATTTTTTGTGAATCCGGGTCTTTCACCTTGCTCCCGGGCGCATAGCCGCTCACATCGATGTACCCGCCGCCTGGGTCGTAGGGATTAAACACGATACCAGGCCGGCCTGGAACTGGCCTGGCGGTTGGGAACTGCGGCTGCACGGCCGTGGTTTGCGGAGGCGAGCCTTTGGATTTGGTTGGGGCATTTCCGCTCGGAGTCTCCGTTGCAGACGTCCTCGAAGCGATCCGTTGCTGTTGCGATGAGCTCGGAGAGGTAACTGGCACCGGACGTCCCGGAGTAGTGACGTCCGAAGTTGTTGTAGTCGTGGTCGATGACGGCGGCGGCGAATCAGCACTGATGGCTCTGTGCACCAGGCGCACCGGCGCGGTAGCGACATGATACGAAGTGACAGCGACATCGCGCGTGGCCCGACATCCCCACAGCAGAACGCAAGTTGAAAGTAAAACTCGCGCTGCCGCCTCCATCTTACTGCTCCTATACAGACGTCCTTTTCACAGCGCAACTACTCAATGTTTTGCTTCTTCGTTACGTTTCAACGCAACAATGTCGCCAACAAAGTCAGCAATATCAGCTTCGGTGACAGACCATGAGCACATCAACCGGTACACATCCGGTTCAATGAATTTGTAAAAATCCCAGCCGCGTTCATGCAGCCCGCGCACTAGTTGCTCATTCATCCGCACAAAGATTGCGTTCGCTTCTACTGGAAAGACGATGTCGATCTTTGCTTCCGAGCGAAGCTGCTCCGCGAGCTGCCGTGCCGCGCGATTTGCGTGTTCCGCATGGTGCAGCCAAACAGCGCCCGTCAGCAGTCCTACCCACGGCGCGGCCAGAAAACGCATTTTCGACGCGAGCTGGCCTGCTTGTTTGACCCTATAGTCGAACTCGCGAGCGAGTTCTTTTTTGAAAAATATCACCAGCTCGCCCGCGCCGATGCCGTTTTTCGTTCCCCCAAAACAAAGAACATCCACACCGATTTCCCATGTAAGCGCTTTCGGCGCACAACCAAGTGAGGATACCGCGTTTGCGAAGCGCGCTCCATCCATATGAAGGAAAAGCGACCGTTTGCGTGCAAATTCGTTAAGCGCCCGGATCTCGTCTGTCGTGTAAACAGTCCCGAGCTCGGTCGCTTGCGTGATGCTGATCGCGCGCGGCTTCGGCGAATGCAATTCGGGCTGGCGAAGAATTGTCGCTTCCGCTTCGTCGATGTCGATCTTGCCGTTAGCTCCCCGCGTGACGAGCAGTTTCGATCCGGAGAAAAATTCCGGCGCGCCACACTCGTCGGTTTGGATGTGTGCATGCTCATGGCAAATGACGCTGTGGAATGGCTGGCAAAGCTGCGCCAGCGCCAGCGCATTCGCTGCGGTACCATTGAAAACAAGAAATACTTCGCAATCGATTTCGAACATCTCGCGCACAAGGTGGCTGGCTTGTCCGGTCCATCGATCATCGCCGTAGGATGGTGCCGCCTTATCGGCATTCGCCCTTTGCAGCGCATCCCAAGCTTCGGGACAAATCGATGCGGTGTTGTCGCTGGCGAACTCGTAGCGATCAGCGCCCCGCTTCATCTCGCCTGTTTGCTACGCGAGTTTCTCTTAAGGAGCAATCAGGAACAGGATCAACAACTAGCGGAGGGCCGTTTTAGGCGGCAAGAGAGAGAGAGATTGCCTGACAGACCCGAGCCCTGGGCCTCTGGAGCCCGCCAGGCAAATCACCTCTACGTGCCCTAATCTTTCACGTGCATCCGTGCAGCAGAAAGAACAGAAACAAAACTGGAATCGGAATCCCAAGAAGCCAAGGTCGCTCCTTCGCACTCGATTTTCTTGCGTATTCTCATAATTTCAGTGCTTTCCCTGCGTCATTCTTACTTCGAATAGGGAGCAGCGGCTGAGTGTGTGGGTGCGGTAATTTTTCAAACAGGCAATCAGCTTTGCCGACGTCCAGAGCGCGGATTATTGTCATCCATGAGGTCTTTTCAAGCTGAGGTCGAGCGCTGTGGGACGCGCATTTTTGAATTGGTCGACCACCATCCGGAATCTCTTTTCAGCAAGGCCGGTTTTTACCAGCGACTGATGGCGCTCTCGATGCGCGATGAGCGTTTTAAAGTCCAGATGTTTCGCTTTGTTGATGTGCTGCCGTCGCTCCGGCATTCAGGCGATATCGTTCAGCATCTCGACGAATATTTCACGGACATAGGTAATGGCTTCGCGCCGCTCGTCCGAACCGGCGTCCGCGCCGCGAGAATTCTTCCGTGGATCAGCGGCCAATTGCTGCGCTGGAATGTTTCCGGGATGGCCCGTCAATTCATCGCCGGAAAAAATCCCGATGACGTCATGAAGACGCTGCGCAAGCGGCACGAACAGAAGATCGGATTCACGGTCGATCTTTTGGGCGAAGCGGTCGTCAGCGAAAAGGAGACGGACGAATACGCGGCACGCTGTTTGGAATTGCTCGAACATCTCGCGCGCGAAACAAGCGGCTGGAGCGATCCGCTCGGCGACAGCGCGGGATTGTTTCCCGTCGTCAATCTCTCCGTAAAAATCTCCGCGCTCTATTCTCAGATAAATCCGGCTGATCCGGCGGACGCAATCGCCCATCTTGCGCCAAAACTTCGTCCGATTTTGCGGCGAGCGAAAGAGCTCAGGGCGTTTATCAACTTCGATATGGAGAGTTTTTCTCACAAAAATATCACACTCTATCTTTATAAGACCCTCTTCGCCGAACCGGAGTTTCGAGATTGGCCGCACGCCGGCATTGTCATTCAAGCCTACCTCCGCGACGCCGAAAAAGATCTTGTCGATCTTATCGATTGGGGGCGCGCCCGCCGTACGCGTTTTACCGTGCGGCTCGTCAAAGGCGCGTACTGGGACTACGAAAAAATCAAATCAACCCAGAACGGCTGGGACATTCCCGTTTATCTGCAAAAGCCAGAGAGCGACACGAACTTTGAAGCGCTCAGCCAACTGTTGCTTGAAAACGAATCGATCGTCACGGCCGCGTTCGGCTCGCACAATGTCCGCAGCATCGCGCATGCGCAGGCGCTCGCTGACGAGCTCGGGATCGATCGCGGCCGTTTCGAATTTCAATTGCTCTATGGCATGGCTGGTCCAGTTAAGCGGGCGCTGGTTGAAATGGGGTATCGGGTCCGCGAATATTGTCCGGTCGGCGAGCTGCTGCCGGGAATGTCGTATCTCGTTCGCCGCTTGCTTGAGAACACTTCGAATGAAGGTTTTTTGCGCGCGAAGTTTTCCGAGAATGTTTCCGAGGAGCAATTATTGCGCAATCCTTCTGAGCTTTTGCGGGAGAGCCGAAACGGTGCATCGACCCGCTCAACCACTGCGACTACACACTCAATGAAAGATCGATATCAACGTCCTGGCGGTTCCAGTGATACTCCGCCAGGCGATACTTACGAAAACGCGCCGCTCACTAACTTCACCGAGCAAGCGAACCAGGACAAAATGCGCGCCGCCTTGCGCGAAATGCGCACGCGGCTTGGAAAGGAATATCCGCTGGTCATTAATGGCGAAAAAATTAGGACCGGCAAAACGATTGCCTCGATCAATCCGAGCTCGCCCGATGACGTCGTTGGCGCAGTGGCTGAAGCCGGCATTGCCGAAGCGGAACGCGCGGTCCAGGCCGCTCGCGGCGCATTCGAAAAATGGCGATGGACCCCATTCGAAGAACGAGCGCAACTATTGGAACGAGCCGCTGCGATCATGGACCGCCGTCGCTTCCAGCTCTCCGCGCTCGAGGTTTTCGAAGTCGGCAAACCGTGGACGGAAGCGGACGGCGATATCCGCGAGGCAATCGATTTTTGTCTCTTTTATGCCCAGCAAATGCGACGGATCGGACGGCCGCGCCTGACCCAACACGTTCCGGGTGAAGAAAGCTACTATCACTACTGGCCGCGCGGAGTCGCGTTCGTCATTGCGCCGTGGAATTTTCCGCTCGCGATCCTCTGCGGAATGACCACGGCCGCGCTCGTCACCGGCAACACGGTTATTATGAAGCCGGCCGAGCAATCGGCTGTTTGCGGCGCCATGCTGATGGAGATTTTCGAGGAAGCCGGCGTGCCGCCGGGCGTATTGAATTACTTCCCCGGCAAGGGCTCGGTGATCGGCGCGCACCTTGTCGATCATAGAGATGTCGACCTTATTGCGTTCACCGGGTCGCGCGAAGTCGGTCTGCGAATCTGGGAGAGCGCCGGCATCACCCGCCCCGATCAGCGCGAGCTCAAGCGCGTGATTTGCGAAATGGGCGGAAAAAACGCTATCATTATCGATTCCGATGCCGATCTCGATGAAGCGATCGTCGATTGCACTTATTCCGCCTTTGGTTACCAAGGCCAAAAATGCTCGGCGCTTTCGCGACTGATCGTGCTGGAACAAAATTACGATCGCGTGATCGAGCGCCTGCTCAACGCGGCCGCGAGTTTACGGGTCGGAAATCCGGAGGAACCTGGGATTACGGTCGGCCCCGTCATCGACAAGACAGCCCATGAGCGCATCCTGGATTACATCGAGACCGGCAAGAGCGAAGCCACTCTCGCGTTCCAGCATCAGAATGTGCCGTCAAAAGGGTACTTCATTCCGCCGACAATCTTTGTCGATGTGAAGCCGGACATGCGCATTGCCCGCGAAGAAATTTTCGGACCGGTTCTCAGCGTTTTGAGAGCGCGCGATCTCGATGAAGCAATCAAGATCGCGAACGGCACCGATTACGCGCTCACCGCCGGATTTTTCTCGCGCAGTCCAGCCAACATTGAGCGCACCAGAGCCCAAATCGAAGCCGGGAATGTTTACATCAATCGCTCCTGCACCGGCGCGGTCGTCGGGCGGCACCCATTCGGCGGATTCAAGATGAGCGGTGGCGGCACCAAGGCCGGCGGCGAAGATTATCTTTTGCAATTCGTGGTGCCGCGTGTTGTCACCGAAAACATCATGCGCCACGGCTTCGCACCCGAAGAAACGCCGCTCTATCGCGACGAATTTCGCGTGCGCGGTTGATCGACTGCGTTTCGATGGATTTCGGCTATTGCCAATGGCCGGGGATCCACACCCATCCGCGGGACCTGTGGGCCCAATGACCCTCGACCCAAACCGCTCTTATGCTTGGCCGGACGACCCAGCTGCCGGGCGTCCACACATAGTCCACTCCTGTCCAACGCCAATAACCGCGTGTCCAGAGATAGTTCGGCCCGGGTGCGACCGTCTCTGCCTCAACCCGGACCGCGGGCGGAGCCTGGGTCACATAAACTTCTCCCGTTGCTGGGCCAGTCGTTGTTACTTCACGCGTTACGGTGGTTGTGGTTACCGGCTCCTCTCCGCAGCCAGCAAACGCCAACGGCAGCAGCACTAATAAATAAAAAACTATTCTCATATAGGTTTCCTCACGATTAATTCGTTTTGCACCAGCGGTTTGGTTTTATTGGAAATGACAGCCATCGTGCAATCGATGGCGGGAGGGGCATTTTGAACCGATGATACAGGATGCTTTACGTCGTCGCCACCCCCATTGGTAATCTTGGCGATATCACCTTGCGTGCAGTCGACGTCTTGAAAGACGTCGATCTTATCGCAGCGGAGGATACACGACACTCGGGAATGTTGCTAAAGCATTTCGGAATCAAAAAACCGCTCGTTAGTTATCATGAGCACAACGAAGCGATGCGCACGGCACAGCTCGTCGAGCGACTCGCCGCGGGCGAAAATATCGCGCTCATCACCGACGCCGGCATGCCGGGACTGTCCGACCCAGGCGCACGTTTGATTCGGGAATGCGTGAAGGGCGAGCTGCCGTTCACGATTATCCCCGGCCCGTCCTCGATCCTGACCGCGCTGGTCGGTTCTGGATTTTCAGCCGAGAAATTTTCCTTTGGCGGATTTCTTCCCGTTAAAAGCGGGCAGCGCGAGCGCGAGTTGCGCGCCGCCGCCGCCCGCGATGAAACAACCATCTTTTTCGAATCACCCTATCGCTTAACCAAAACGCTCAACGCCTGCATCGACATCATGCCAGATCGGCAACTCTGCGTTGCACGCGAGCTCACGAAAAAATTCGAAGAATTCCGCCGCGGCGTTGCTCGCGACCTTCTTGCCCATTACGAGGCACACCCGCCCAAAGGCGAGATCGGGTTAGTGATTTCAGCGTTGTAGCAGCCTCCATCTCTGGCAGCAGAACGAAACTGCCGCTGAGGACAGCGGCAGCTACAACGCTTTCTGTTTGCCAAACCCCCGCATCTGTGGAACTTTGCGCGGCTTTTTCTCCTCGGACGCGCTTATGACTTACGCAATTATCAAAACCGGTGGACGACAGTATCGTGTCGCGGAAGGCGAAACGATCGATGTCGATCTTCTCGAGGTCGAAGCGGGCAAGACCGCAACGTTCGGCCATGTTTTGATGTACGCCGAGGGCAACAGACTGACGCATGGCGATCCGCTTATTTCCGGCGCAAAGGTGACGGCGGAAGTTGTCGAGCAGCGCAAAGACAAGAAAGTTATCGCGTTCAAGTTTAAACGGCGCAAGGGTTATCACCGCACCGTCGGGCATCGCCGCAAATTGACGCGAGTGAAGATCAAAAACATCAGCGTCGGCGCCAAAAAATCGGCCACAAAAGAATCCGAGGAATAGTCTTCTCGTTATGGCTCATAAAAAAGGACAAGGCAGCGTCAAGAACGGCCGCGACAGCGTCAGTAAACGGCTAGGCGTGAAAAAATTTGGTAGCGAATTGGTCGTGGCCGGTAACATCATTGTGCGGCAGCGCGGGACGAAATTTTTACCGGGCCGAAACGTCGGTCTCGGACGCGATTACACGATTTTTGCCTTGGTCGATGGCAACGTGCGCTTCGACCGCGCGGGTCGACGGGTCAATGTCGACCCGGTGGTTGCTCAAAAGTAAGGATGGGCACCCTTTACGGTATAAACCAGCTTCCCTCATGAAATACAGGACGTTCATCCTCTTCGGCGCGCCCGGCAGCGGCAAAGGCACACAAGGCAAAACCCTCGGCACCATCCCGCGTTTTTTTCATTGCCCGTGTGGCGATGTGTTCCGCTCCATTGATACGCGCACGAAAGTTGGCAAAGCGTTCCTCGAATATTCGAGCAAAGGCCAGCTCGTCCCAGACGACATCACGGTCGAACTTTGGAAAGAGGCGATCCATGCCGCAGTGGACGCACATAAATTCAAACCGGACATCGACATCCTCGTCCTTGACGGCATCCCGCGAAACCTGGGCCAGGCCAAGATCATGCAGGAGATGATCGACGTAGAGAAAGTCTTCCATCTTTCCTGCCCGAATCGCGAGACCTTATTCGGCCGCTTGAAGAAGCGCGCTTTGAAAGACAACCGCCTCGATGACGCCAACGAGCAGGTCATTCAGCGGCGCCTCGATATTTACGAATCGGAATCGAAGCCGGTTCTGGTTTATTATCCGAAGGATTCCGTCACGGTGATTGACGCCATGCAAACGCCGTCAAAAGTCTTGTTCGATATCCTCGCCAGCGTGAATGGCATGGATGGCCATCATGACTCAGCCGCAGTTTGAAAATTTCACCGCCTCAACTCTCTACTGCGAAAAGTGCAAAGCCGCGATGCCGGTGCGCGAGCGGCTGCTCTTAGTTCTGCCGGGCAAAGAGATCTTCGATTACCTCTGCACCAGCTGCGCGTCTTCGGTCGGCCAGCGTGAAGTGACAGCAGGCGAAAAATTGATGACGCAAGCGATGGCTGGACAAAGCCGACGTCGCGCGCCGCGCGCTCATCAACGGATGCCGTAATTCGGCATGCGCATCATTTTTATCGGCACGGGCAAAATCGGCGTGCCGGCGTTGCAAGCGCTGCAAAAATCGGAACACGAAATCGTTGCCGTCGTCACGCAGCCGGACAAACCGGTTGGGCGGGATCGACGCATCGATGCGTCGCCAATCAAACAAGCGGCCGCTCAAATGAAGATATCGATCTTGCAACCGGCGCGCATCAAAGATCGACAAGCGATTGAGCGAATTCGCGCGTTGCAACCGGATGTGGTTGTCGTCATGGCTTACGGACAAATTTTGCCGCGCGGCATTCTCGAAATTCCAAAAATCGTTTGTTTGAATTTGCACGCATCGCTGCTCCCGCGCTGGCGCGGCGCGGCACCGATCCAGGCCGCAATTGCGGCGGGCGATCGCGAGACCGGAATCACGATCATCTACATGGATGAGGGACTCGATACCGGTGATATCTTGTTGCAGCGAACGATCGAGATCGAGCCCAACGAGACCGGCGGCTCTCTGCACGATCGGCTGGGTCAAGTTGCACCCGCCGTATTGCTCGAATCGTTGCGAGCGCTCTCCAGCGAAAATGTGCCGCGCGCGCCGCAAGACACCGCGCTCGCCACTTACGCGCCCAAATTGACTCGCGAAGATGGTAGAATCGATTGGTCGGAACCGGCCGAAGCGATTGTGCGGAAAATCCGCGCCTTTGATCCGTGGCCGGGTGCGTTCACAAAAATCACCGCCAAGGTAGATGAACTGCGCAATTTGAAGATATTTTCGGCCGCGATTATCGATCGTAGCGGCGCACCTGGAGAAATTCTGGTGGCCGACAGAAATGACTTCGTCATCGCAGCCGGCAAAGGGGCATTGCAGTTGCGCGAAGTGCAGATTGAAGGAAAGCGGCGCATGAGTGCGGAAGAATTTCTGCGCGGGTTTCCACGCGATTTTCAAATCGCACACCTGTAGGGGCGACGTTGTTGTCCCATGGGAAACGAACGGCTTCCCTACAACTTTTGCCCAGGCCAGCCCGTCGCGGCCTACCATTTCATTTCATTTTGCTTTCAAAAGCGCGCGGCGTTCTGTTTGATCATTGTCGATCATGGAAAAGGAAGCGCCCGCTTATAAACGCATTGTGCTTAAGTTGAGCGGCGAAGCGCTGCAAGAGCGCGGCGCGCGAGAAAATATTTCCCCGTCCGTTGTTCGCGAAATCGCGGTCCGGATTAAAGAAGTGCACGATCTCGGCGTGCAAACGTCGGTGGTCATCGGCGGGGGTAACATCTGGCGCGGTCTTGCCGCCTCTAATCGCGGCATGGACCGCACGACGGCCGATTACATGGGCATGCTCGCGACCGTTATCAACGCGTTGGCGTTGCGGAGCACGCTCGCTGAGATGGGCGTGGCGACACGGGTACAGACAGCGATTGAAATGAAAAATGTGGCCGAGCCGTTTATCCTGGGCCGCGCTGTTCGCCATCTCGAACTTGGCCGCGTGGTTATTTTCGCGGCCGGCACCGGCAATCCCTACTTTTCGACGGATACGACCGCGGCCCTCCGCGCGAGCGAGATTCGCGCCGATGTCATCCTGAAAGCGACGAAAGTGGACGGCGTTTACGATCGCGACCCGAACACCGATCCAAACGCCCAACTCTACGAGCAAATCACTTTCACCGAAGCGCTTGCAAAACGGCTGCAAATCATGGATTCGACCGCCTTCAGCCTTTGCATGGATAACAAAATTCCCATCCTGGTGTTCGACATGAACAAGCCGAGCAACATCCGTGACGCCGTGCTCGGCCGCAAAGTCGGGACGCTGGTTTGCAATGAGTTGGAGCCGAAGTGAAAATCTAGCCGCATGAGCAGGGACGACATTCTTCTGGAAGCCGAGATGTCGATGGAAAAAAGCGTCGATTACATGGTGCACGAATTTGCCGCCGTGCGCACGGGCAAGGCCTCGCCTGCGCTAGTCGAGAACGTCGATGTTCAAGCATACGGATCAGCCATGAAGCTGAAACAGCTCGCCTTGATCACTACGCCGGAGCCGCGCTTGCTCGTCGTCCAGCCGTTCGACGCCGGCACGGTGCAGGACATCGAGCGTGCGCTCAAGGAATCGAAGATCGGCATCACGCCGAATGTCGATGGAAAAATTATCCGGCTGCCCATTCCGGAACTTTCCGAAGAACGGCGCAAAGATCTTGTGCGCTCGTTAGGCAAAATGGCTGAGGAAGCGCGTGTGCGCGTGCGCGTCAATCGTCGCACGGCGCTGGATGAGGCCAAGAAACTCAAGACCGCGGGGGGATCGAGCGAAGACGAATTACACGATTTGGAAAATGAAATCCAAAAATTGACCGATCGTTTCGTAAAATCAGTCGATGATCATCTCAAGCACAAGGAAGCTGAGATTATGAAGGTGTAACCGTGCGCAAGGTCGATAATCGCTGTAGAGGCGGTCTATGACCGCCGAAATTAATCCGATCCGGCGCTCATAGAGTGCCGCTACAACCTGACCAGATCGAGCAGAAACTGGCACCAAAGATAAATCATCCCTCGCCAGGAATATTTCACCTCCCCCGCTGCCGTTTGCTTGAGCACGCCCTTGTCGATGTTGTGCGCGATTTGATCGCGCAGATCGTTTTCCATCTCGGTCTGAATGCGCTCCTCATCCAGGATGTCGATGGTTCCAACATCCACCCGATTGCGGCGAAGAAATTCGCGATGGCTTTGGTAAAGCTGCCAGAACGATTGATCGGGACGCTGACGATTGATGCGGAACTGCGGAGTGAGTTTCAAGCCGTAGGAGAGCGGATAATTCCAAGTCGTCCAAATCGTGCCGCCCTTCGCGCGCGACGAGATTCGCAGATAATAAAATGAGAGATCGTGCTGCTCGTTCAAGCAGATAGTGGCCTGGGCGCGGTCCTCATCCTTGTAAAACAAGCGAAAAAATTGCCGATAATCTTCCCAGTCCCAGCCAGCGTCGTTGAGGTGGACGAATCCCTCGCTCTCGATCTCGCGCGTGATTTCATTGAGCGTGGGGAAAATGTCCGAGGAAGGCGGGTTTTTCGGCCGGAGCCGTTTTTCCTTCGGCAAACGCAAAGTGCGAATGCGGGTGAGAATTTCCAGCCAGGGCAGAAAGAGCCAACTCATGGCCGCGACCGCCCCGAGGACGTGGCTGCCGGTAATGAAATAAATCGCCAGATAGGACGAGATCAAAATGCCGAGTGCGCCGGCTTTTTGGGAAAAGGAGCTTTGATAACTGCGGAGGGCAACGCTCAGCACAGCCACCCCGAGGGTAAGGAAAAGTCCGAAAAGCATTACGGATGAATTTGGTGTTCGCGCAAAAATCTCTCGAGCTGATCGGTATCGAAATTCGCCAGAACCTTGTCGCCCGCGACGAAAGTCGGGACATATGTTTGATCGGAGAGCTCCTTCATTTCCTGATATGCTCGTCGATCTTGCCCAACGTCAATCTCGATGAACTTGTAACCGCGCTCGCTCAGATAATCCTTGGCATCAATGCACCACGAGCACCATTCCCGGCTAAAAAGCTTCAACTCGGTCGGCATAAAATCAAAATAGAACAACCGTTCTGGCGCAGTCAATTGTCTCGCTAATACGCCTTTGCCCAAATGACCCGGCGCAAGCTCTCTTCACCGGTGAAGATGCAGCGACCTGTCTCCGAGTCGCCGAATGGAATCAGACGGATCGTCACTTTGAGATCGTTTTTGATTTGATCTTCGATCTGCCGTGAGCCGTTCCAATGGGCGAGCGCGAAGCCGCCGTGGATTTCCGGTTTGGCGGAATTTTTCGGCGTAAAAAAATCGTAAAAATCTTTCTTATTATCGATCTTGCGCGTGTTGTCGTCGCGAAACTTTTGCGCGCGCTCGTAAAGATTTTTTTGGATCGACATGAGAATTTCGGGGGCGCGCTTCACGAATTCTTCCATCACCATAGACTCTTTCGCTTTCACCGGCTGATCGCGTCGACTCACTGTCACCGAATCTTTTTCGAGATCACGCGGGCCGAGCTCGATCCGCACCGGCACGCCTTTCTTGATCCATTCCCAATTTTTCACGCCGCCGCC
>QHRC01000038.1 GCA_003219995.1 Verrucomicrobiota bacterium | reverse complement strand
TCGACACCCTCACCTTAGTCCTCTCCCTCAGGGAGAGGGGAGGGTGAGGGCAATCGGTGAGAAAGATCGTTTCGAGATCAAAGTTGGCGACGCAGCCGCGATCATGCAGCGTGCGGGCGCGGGAATCGTTGCATCCGGAAGCGCCACGCTCGAGGCCGCGTATTTCCGGCTGCCATTTGTGCTCATTTATAAAGTCGCGTGGCCGACGTATCTGGCGGCGCGACTGGTCGTAAGCATAAACTATCTTGGCATGCCCAACGTGCTCGCAGACAAAAAAGTCGTGCCGGAATTCATTCAGCATCGAGCAAGACCCGGCGTCATCGCCCAGGCTGTGTCACGGTTGATGGACGATCACGCCGCGCGAGAAGAAATGATTTCAGAGTTCGATACGATCATTGCCCAACTTGGTGAGGGCGGAGCGAGCGACCGCGCCGCGCGCGCAATTGTTAATGAACTCGGTTAGCCCGACAGGAAGCTTTCTCGAAAACATCCGGGCGGCGGCTTGGATCGTTGGCGCGATTGCAGTCGTTTTGTTTTTGACGACGAATCTGCCATGGCAGCTCGATGATTACGATCAGGCCAAGCAGGCGTTCACCTCCTTCGAGATGGTCAAGGAGGGTCATTGGTTTTATCAACACACGCCGCACGAACGTGTGGCGACAAAACCGCCCTTGGCGGGGTGGATCTCGGTCGGGCTTTTCTCGCTCACGCGATCGTGGGAAATCGCGTGGCGGTTGCCGTCGTTTCTCGCGGCAATTGCAACGTTGATTCTGCTCTTTCGGGCCGCGCGTTCGACTTATGGAACGATAGCGGGGCTAGTCGCGCTGAGCGCGTTTAGCTTGAATTTGCTCAGTCCGCGTCTGGCCACACTTGTGCGAACCGACATGCCTTTAGCGCTCGCCATATTTGTCATCGGCTTTTTGATCTGGAAAAAAATCCGCATGCGCGAGCTATGGAGCTCCCACGATCGACTCTGGATCTTTGCCTTGCTTACCGCAGCGATGTTGATCAAAGGGCCGATCGTTTACGCGTTTTTGCTTCCAGGAATCGCAGCATTTCAACTATGGCGACGAAAAAGAGGGGTCGCTTCGGCCTGGTGCGGTTGGTGGCCATGGCTGGCCGCGTTTGGGATTTTTCTCGTCTGGGTGATCGGCGGAATTTTTTCTGAGCCGGATTTTTTCAATCAAGTTGTGGTTCGCGAATTCGCAGCGCGTTTCGGCGGAGAAATCCATCGCGCGCAACCGCTTTATTTTTATTTTCCGCATCTCCTCCTCAAATTTTTCCCGTGGAGCGTCTTGATGATCGCGATTGCGGTTATCGATCTTCGCTCACGGCAATGGAGAATTGGCGCCGCATTTCGTGAGATGTCGCCGGAGGTCCTCTGGCTGGTGTGCTGGAGCTTGGGCGGGCTAATCGCGCTGTCGATCATTCCATCGAAGCGCGTCGATCGGATTTTTCCCGTCATTCCGCCGTTTTGTTTGCTGCTGGCAGCGCAGATTGGGAAAATGTCGTTCCGGGAACAACTGCGCGAGCGCGTTTACCAGTGGAGCGCCGCCGCACTCTTATTGTCGATCTTAGTTACGAGCGGTTACACGATCGCGAAGGTTATTTCCGGATATCGTGGTCATCGCGATGCACTAGTGATTTTTGGGCGGGAGATTCGTCATCAAGCAGAGGCACATCATTGGCGATACGACGCGATCCGGGCCCGCGACGAAGGCATGCTGCTTTACATCGAGCGGACGCATTTCATCCCGCCGGACGAGGCGATTAGGAAATGGAACAGCGACGCGTTGGATGCGCTGGTCGTATCCACTGAGGAAGCGCCAGCGCTGATCCGCGAGCTTTCAAATGCTTCTCTTTATGTTTTGCTCACGCGATGAGAATGGCAGTAGAAATAAAATTGCGACGGTCATAGACCGCCGCTACAGAAGCGGATAGATGGCGAAGGAATTTCCCAAGGACGATATCGAGACCCTGTGGGCACCATGGCGCGTGGAATACTTTGAGAAGGAACCGCGCAATTCGGATTTTTTGGAAGAGGCGGCGCGGGCAAGCAATGATGCCGCACACTTCGTAATCACCCGGCGCAAGAATGCGTTTCTCATGATGAACCGGTATCCGTACGCGGTCGGTCACTTGATGGCGGTGCCCTATCACAAGACGGCCGATCTTGCGGCGCTGGGCGAGAACGAAATTGTCGAGCTCTGGAATTTAGTGACGCATGCGCAAACGCTGCTGCGGGCCACAATGAAAGCGCAGGGGTTCAATATCGGGCTGAACCTGGGCGAGTGCGCGGGCGCCGGCATTGTGGATCACTTGCACGTGCACATTGTGCCGCGGTGGAGCGGTGACACGAACTTTATGCCGATCCTTGCGAGCACTCGCACGCTTTCGGAGGGATTGCGTGCCCTCTACGATAAACTGATCGATGCGCAGGCGAAGATCGGCTTGGCGAAAGGCGGACGCACATGAGCAATACCGGGCAGATCGAGCCGCCACCGCCGCAACGGGGAATGGGCTGTTTCGCAAAAGGCTGTCTTATCCTCGTTGTCTTTTTTATTGTTCTCGGGATCGCGTTCGTCGGCGGTTCTTATTTGGCCGTTCGTTATCTCCGCCGTGAATATTTCCCAACGAAGCATGTGCAGTTGTCCACCATTATGGCGACCGAACAGGAACAAAGAACGGTACGAGCTCGTTGGGACGCTTTCGAAAAGGCTGCGCGCGCGGCTGAGCCGGCGCGGATCGAATTGACCGCGGAGGATCTTAATGCGCTCATCGAGTCCGAGCCGAAGTTGCGCGGGAAAGCGCATGTTTCCCTCGAAAATAACGTCGGCCACTTAGAGGTGAGCATCCCGCTCGGCGACGTGAGGTGGCTCCGCGGGCATTACATCAACGCGGCATGCACGGTGCAATCGGCCGCCGATGGCAGTCCGGCTGACGCGCGCGTCACGAGCATCGTTGTTAACGGGCGGCCGGTGGGAGAAGAAGTGCTGCGCTGGCAGTACCGATCGTGGTCCTTGCGTCGTTACATGTCCGATTGGTCGAACGATAATAATCTGGAGAGATTTGAAATCGAAGCCGGCAAAGTAGTCTTGCAAACGAAAGGCGTCCGGTGACTTCACTGCATAATTTCGCGTGCAAAAACGTTGAGCTGTCCGTCCTCCTGTTTGCGCACCTCGGTGATTTCGAGCGGTCGCGCTTCATCGCGGTTCACGACAGAGCCTTGTCGCGGAGGAGTGTAACCGGCTGGAAACTCGACGATGATACGCGTTGGTGAGCCGGCGCCAAAGTGAAGCACAGTCTCGGTGAGTTTTGTTCGCGGGCGAAGAACAGCGCGGTTCGCATCGGAAAAATTGACGACGAATTGCCCTCGCAAGTAAACGCGCTCGCCGGCGAGCCCGCGCTCGGCGATATCTCGCAAGTCGCCTGCGCCGATCAGTCGACCGAGCGGCATTTTCCCTGCCGGAAAAGTCTTCCATGTCCCGCCTCCGGCGGTTGAAGCCAGGGCTGCTCCCGAAGAATCAGCTGGGACTGATTGAGCGGGCAACTCCGGGGCGGTCGCAGCCGACGAAAGAACGGCGACTGCCGGCGCAGCTGAAACGGCGGGCGGGGCTGTCGGCAATGGGGGTGCAGGTGGCGAAGCGGCGGCGATCGGCGACGGAATTGTCGGGCTTGCCTTTTGGGCGACGGCTGCAGGCGCCGGAGTCGAAGCGGCAGGCGGCGGCGATGTCAGCTTCTGTTTCTTCGTTAGTTTCCCGCCTTTCGGCAACGGCGTTGTTTTGGCGAGCTTTGCGTTTCTCGGCGGTACCTGCGCGATCGGCGGTGTTTCGACTGGCTTGGCTGGCTCGATTCGAACCAATGCATTCTGCGCGGGAGGAGGCGTGCCGCTGGGTGGCACGCCAATGATCGGCACCTGTCCCTGAGGTCCGGCGGCCTGCCGTCGAAAATTAACGTAGCGTAACTCGGCGTTCGCGCGCATTTCCTCTTTAAATAACGGCCAGCCCGCGGCGAGATTGAGATTGAGAGGTGGTTCAAGCGTGAAAGTGCCCGGCCCACGGGTGATTGTATACGTGCCGTAAAGTAACGGGATGGCAGTGATCATGATGCGACCGTCAGTCAGCCGCGCCGCGTGAATGACAGCGGAAAGATCGTGGGTGCGTTCGAGTTTGATTTCCAAACCAACGCTGAGCGTTTGCTTCATCAGCGGCACTACGTCGGGATCGGCCGGATAAACGTGCTCCATGAGCAATTCGCCGTGATCGACTGAATTGGTGAGCGCGACGATCCCTGAGGTGAAAACATCGTTTGGTCCGAGTTCGCGCGCTTCCATCATAATGAATCGACCGGTCACGTACGGCACCAATCCGCGCACCTGCGTGTAATTTCGAATATAATTGCGCACTAGTTCGGCATTGGCTTTGGCAAGTTCGGCCGCGCCCATCGCGATATAACGGTCGTAGAGCTGCTTTGCGTTCACGAATTCGCCGGCCGGCGCCGCCGTTAGCTCGAAGCGTTTCGGTGGATCAACCTTGTGCAGTCTTTGCAGAATCCGATAACTGTCCGGACGTTCGGGTTGATCGAAAATGTAAAAGCTGCCGAGCCAGGCGGCAAAAGTAAGCCCGGTCAGGAGCAGGATCGCCATCGTCCACGCAAAATAATTGATCCGGCGCCGCGGACGCGGGTATGGCTCTTCATAATTAAAGGGGCCGTAGTCCATTTAACCGAAAGCGAGAAAATTCCTCGGTTTCAAGCCGGTCGGGCCGCTTCGAACGAAGAACCGCATCCACAGGTGCGTGACGCGTTCGGATTGACGATGTGAAAACCCACACCGGTCAAACCACCGCGAAAATCCAGAGTGGCATCGCGCAAATATTGAGCGCTCTCATTATCGATGAAAAACTCGACCCCATCGCGCTGCACCACTGCGTCCCCCGCGTTTTTCTCGTCCAGCGACATCTCATAATGCAGTCCCGAACAACCTCCCTTGACAATTTGCACGCGCAGTCCTTTGCCCGTTTTCGGCTGGCCTTCGAGCAAGGTGCGAAGCTGTTGCACTGCGTTTTCAGTGACGTTGATCATCTGGCCCTAAAACTACGCTCCGCGTTGTCCAAGTCAAAATCGTGGCCGCTTCGGAAGGGCGACGCTATCTTCTCCACTGGGAAACCAACGGCTTCCCCTACAGATGAATCACCAGCTCGTCTTGGCGGTGATTTATTCTCAGCGTGCAATCCACAATCTGAAATCTAAAATCTGAATTGAAATGAGCCGCATTCGATTGCTGCCGGAGATCGTCGCCAGCCAAGTCGCGGCCGGCGAAGTAGTGGAACGGCCCGCTTCGGTGGTGAAAGAACTCGTCGAGAACAGCGTCGACGCCGGCGCGCGCAAGATCGACATCTTGATTCGCCGCGGTGGAATTTCGCTCGTTCGGGTGGTCGATGACGGTTGCGGCATGGATCGCGATGACGCGCTTCTTTCGCTCGAGCGTTATGCCACGAGCAAGATTCGTTCGGCGGCCGATCTCCAGGCGATCGCCACGCTTGGATTTCGCGGAGAAGCTTTGCCGAGCATCGCGAGTGTTTCGCGCTTTCGACTGACGACGCGCGAGGCGGGCGCTGTTGCCGGCACCGAGATCATCGTAAACGGCGGCAAAATCGATATTGTGCGCGACGGCGGGGATGCACCTGGAACGCAAGTCGAAGCGCGTTCTCTTTTTTATAATCTGCCCGCCCGCCGGAAATTTCTTCGCTCGGAAAATACCGAAAGCCGGAACATCGAACACCAGCTCCACCTCCAGGCGATAGGACATCCCGAGATTGCTTTCACCTTTGTCCGCGACGATCGGCTCGTGTTTCAACTTCCGCCGGCGGCAAATCTGCAGGACCGCATCCGGGATTTGTACGGAAACGAATTGCTCGAACGGCTGCTTCCCTTGACCAGCGCCGGTCTGGGCAAGATCGACATCGACGGCTTGATCGGGCAGGCTGGGGTGAGCCGGCAAACGCGGGCGCAGCAGCTCGTCTTTGTGAATGGCCGCGCGATCGAAAGCGTGGTGGTCACGGCCGGATTGCGCGAGGGATATCACACCGCGCTCATGAAAGGCCAGTTTCCCGTCACGTTCCTGTTCTTAAATCTCGATCCGGCGTCCGTAGATGTGAACGTTCATCCCGCGAAACGCGAGGTCCGTTTTCGCGATCCAACCGCGGTGCGCGAGGCCGTAGTCAATTCTATTCGACGCGCGCTCGAAGAAGGACGCGGCGATTGGCAGGAGAAATTTCGCGCGCCAGCGGCAGAACCTTCACATCGGCCGGTCGCCGATTTAACATTGCGGCCCACGGTAAGCGTTCCCGAAGTATCGCACCGCGAGCTTCCGCAACTG
>QHRC01000037.1:4791-5376 GCA_003219995.1 Verrucomicrobiota bacterium | reverse complement strand
CGGCCAGGCCGTGGAATTGCGAAACGCAAGATTTCTCTGGGTGCGCGATCTTTCCCAGCCGGACACCGTTGCGCAGTTGCCGTTGCTTGGCTGGAACATCAATATCATCCCACTCTGCATGGCCGCGACGCAAATTTGGCTGATGGCAATGACACCCAAGACCGGCGACGCCACCCAACGCCGGGTCATGATGTTCACCCCACTCATCTTTTTATTTATCTGCTACAATTTTGCTGCCGCTCTGGCATTGTATTACACAACGCAGAATCTTTTCAGTATTTTGCAATTTTATCTAAACAAGAGACAACCGGCGCCAACCCTCGAAAAACGTTCGGTCGCCGCGAAACGAAAAAACCGAGGACACCGAAGGAATTACTCGATACCATCCTCGGCTATCTCGGTTTCGTCGTGCAAATTGAGGAGTCGCAGAACGAAGCAGGCAACCTGGTCCTGCAAATTTATACGGAGGAAAGCCGGCGCCTGATCGGGCGCGATGGCGAGACGCTGGAAGCCATCACTTTTCTTCTCAACCGGCTGTTACAAGCGAAAGACCGGGATGCTGCGAAAGTAATCGTCGATTGCGAG
>QHRC01000037.1:0-4736 GCA_003219995.1 Verrucomicrobiota bacterium | reverse complement strand
CGCGAATTGGCGGAGCGCGTTCGCATTACTGGCCGTTCGTTGCAGCTCGAGCCGATGAATTCCTACGAACGGCGCCTCGTTCACAATGCTTTCAAGGACGACCCGGACGTCGCGACTTGGAGCCCGTCCGATTCCGCGCGCATAAAACAAATCACCTTGCTTAAACGCCAGCCGAAAAAAGAGCCGGCGCAAAAAGAAGGGTAGGTGCGATCGCCGATCTCGCCGCCCTACCGGTCAGGCTGGAAGCGCGCGGCTTCTTTGGCAAGGCCAGAACGCACTTCCGGTCGCCAGCGAAATTTTTCCAGGAGCGGATTCGATTTGCCCTCCACCACGTCGGCGGTGATTTCGCCAAGCAGTGGCGCGAATTTGAATCCGTGACCACTATCGCCGGTTGCAATAACCAATCCCTGTCGCTCCGGATCGGGCGCGATCCAAAAATCTCCGTCATCAGTATCGCAGTACAAACAAATCCGTGTGTAAACGATCGGTGCATCAACCAGAGCAGGAATTGTCCCCGACAAGAACTCTCGCAAATTGCTTTCTTCCTCGGGTATAACTACCCGATCGGCCGAATCAGGCGCCATCTCGCGGCCGGGTCCGTGATTGGCCATTTTCACCACGCCCTGGTTGAGCGGGAAACCGTAATATCCGGTAGTCGAAATATCGGCGCCGAAAAAGGGAAAATGTCGCGGCGAGAAAAGCTCGGGGTTGTGAGGTTTGAGATGAAATACCGGATGTCCCGTCGCGCGAAAAAATTTTCGGGTGAATGGCAGCACGTAGGGAGTCCACGCGCCGACTGCGACAACTACTGCGTCACCGCCAATTCGTTGTCGACCTTGCAAGACAACGCCTTTGACGCGGGTGTCATCTTCGCGTAAAGCCGCAAATTTTCCGTCGCATAATTCAACGCCAAGCGATTTCGCGCGCTCGATTAGGGTTGCGACAACGCGCCCGCTTTCAACATAACCCGCTTCCGGATCGAGAAAACCATCGTGAAAACGTTCTGCATTAAACGCGGGAAAACGTTCGCGCAGTTTCACTGAATTGATGCGTTCAAACTTGTGGCTGCGCTTCTCAAATATTCTGCAACTTTCGTATTCAAAATCGCCGGGCTGCATCACTTCGCGCCGAAGGAACAAGACGCCGGTCTCGTGATACAATTCGATGCCAAATTCCATGTTCCAATCCCGCCAAAGCTCGATCGAGCGTTCCGCCAGCGCAGTGTAATCTTCATCCGGTCCATACGCCGCGCGAACTGCCTTGCTGATATCGGTGGACGCAGCCAGTGGATGGGGCAGCGGCCCCGGATCGACAAGAATTACTTTGTGGCCGCGTTTTTTTAATTCAATCGCGGCGGTAACGCCGTTAATTCCCGCACCGACGACAATTACCTTGAGCATTGCAGAGCTTTCTGTAGCGGCGCTCTATGGGCGCCGACGTTAGGAAAACGGCGGTCATAGACCGCCGCTACAACTCAAAACTAAAAATGATTTTACCGCTGCGTTTTCCCTGAGCGGCGTGTCTGACCGCGGCTTGCGCTTCGCTTATCGGATATGCTCTTTCCACCTTCGTTTTCAGGAGCCCGCGCTTTGCCATTTCGAAGAGTGCCCGAAACGCATCCATCCGCTCGGCCATGGTCGCGTTGTCATACCACTTGTTAATCCAAATCCCGCAGAAACGAAGATCTTTGAAAATGAGCAGGCCATTTGGGATTTTCAGCGGCTGCAAGCTCATCGCGCCAAATGTGACCATCGTCGATCCCGGGGCGAGACAATTGGCCAGACGGAGCGCACTTTCGCCGCCCACCGCGTTCAATCCCAAACGAATCGGCGCGCCGCTCGTCGCGTTCTTCACCTCCTCGCGAAGATTTTCTCCGTCGTTCAACACGACATCGCTTCCTTCTGAGCGCAATTCATCGATCAATTCGGCGCGGCGAACGACGTTTACAGTTTTGTAGCCAAGATCGTTCGCGATCTGAATCACCGCCCGGCCCGCTGCCGAGTTGGCCGCGTTTTGAATCAGCCAGTCATCGCTTTTTAAATCGACATAATCGTGCAGCAAACGCCAGGCGGTCATCGGATTGATTTTCAACATCGCCGCATGCACTGGCTCGATTTCTGGTGGGACCGCGACCAGGTCGCTTGCTTTTACCGCAACGGCCTCGCGCCAGGTGCCGAGATTATGCGGCAGGATAACGAGCGCCCCGGCCGTCATTCCTGTGACGTCGCTGCCAAGATCGACAACTACTCCCGCGCCTTCGAACCCCGGCGTCGCCGGAAGTTCCGGTCGCACCGGATATTTTCCCTCGATCGCATTCAAGTCGGCCGGGTTGATAGGTGCCGCGCGTATTTGCACGACCACTTCGTCCGCCGCCGGCTTTGGCCACGGCCGAGTCTCCACGCGCAAAACTTCCGCCGGATTTCCGTGCCTTTCGTAAACGACCGCCTTTATATTTTGATTCATCGATGACTTCGGCGCTGCATCCTCAGGCTTCCGCGAGCAATCTGCAAACTGGTGCGCGCATCGCGCTTTTCGGCATGCTCGTGAACTTGATTTTCGCCGCCGCGAAAATTCTCGGCGGTTTGTTCGGCCACGCCTACGTCCTCATCGCCGACGGCATTGAGTCAGCCCTCGACGTCGCCGGCTCGTTCGTGATTTGGGGCGGGTTGAAATTCGCGGCCCGTCCGCCGGACGAAACGCATCCCTACGGGCACGGCAAAGCGGAACCGATCGCGGCGGTGGTTGTGGCCTTCGGCGTGCTCGCGGCCGCACTCGGTTTGGCTATTCAAAGCGGGCGCGAAATTCTCACGCCGCATCACGGCCCTGCGCCGTTCACGCTCGCCATCCTGATTGTGGTGATCGTGGTAAAAGAAATTTTGTTCCGCTACGTTAACCGCATCGGGCGCCACGTCGAGAGCACGGCCGTACAAACCGATGCCTGGCATCATCGCAGCGACGCGCTCACCGCCGCCGCCGCATTCATCGGCATCTCCGTCGCCTTGATCGGCGGCAGTAGTTGGCAAAGCGCGGATGATTGGGCGGCGCTTTTCGCCTGCGCCGTCATCGCCGCAAATGGCATTCGGCTCTTGCGACCGGCATTTTATGAAATCATGGACACCGCGCCGCGCGGAGAAATTGTCGACCTTATCCGTAAAGCGGCGGCCTCGGTCCCCGGCGTGGTCGAAGTCGAAAAGAGTTACGTGCGGAAAATGGGCCTGAGTTTCTATGTTGATCTTCACATCGGCGTGAATGGCAACATTTCTGTGCGGGAAGGTCACCACATTGCGCATCAAGTGAAAGCGGCCATCCAGCAAACCGACACGCGAATCGCGGATGTGCTGGTGCACATCGAGCCCGCACGAATAAGCTAACCCATCAAAATTAAAATCGCGGCGTATACGTGATTCACGTATACCATTGGGTACGCCGCACAAGAATTTTGTAGGACAACCGCGATCACTTGCTAAACTGACCGACGCACGCCGGTGTGCTTGTCCACGTCGAGCCTGACCAAAGTCGAAGGACCGTCCACGGACCGGGCGGAGCGCTCTCGCTACCAATCTGCCTGGTGCAAAAGATCGACAATCGCATCGGTCAAGATTCTGCGCGCTTGCGTAATTTGGCGCGCGAAACCAAACAGATCGAAAAGGGCACCTGGATGTTTGATTAAATGAAGCGATAATTTCGCCGCATTGGTCCGCTGGCGCTCGATGTCGAACAGAATGCTCGGCGGGACTGGAAAAGGTTCGCGCAGACTATCACTGATTACGCGCAATGAAAGCATCGGGATTTCGCGCACGGAGCACGCTTGCGCGATTACCTCGGTTTCCATATCGACTGCATCCGCGCCGTTCGTCCGCGCAATCTCGTTTCGCGTGGCGATCGAATCGACAATCGTTGCTGATGTAAAAAGCTTTGCGGTGCGCACATTGCCATCCGCCAGGATTTGCTGCGCCTCAGAAGCCAATTTTCGATCCGAGAAGTTTTCCGCGACGAGCAAGTCGCCGACTTGAAAATCTTCCCGCGCCGCTCCGGCGAATCCTGCGCTGATCAAACAGCGAGGCTGCTCAGTCCGAAGAAAGTTGTCGATCTTGAGTTGGCAGCTTTTTCGACCGACGCCAGTGTGCAAAATCGCGATGGATCGATTGTCGATCTTGCCGTAAATGATTTTTCCGCCGCTGGAAGATGCACGCTTCTTTCCCCGTAGCAGATCGGCTAGTCCCGAACTTTCCGCCGGCAAAGCGAACGTGATCGCGATCATGGCTTCAATCCGGGTTCGATCGTTCCGCGCAATCAGTTTTATGGCAGCGCAGATTCGATCACCTGGACGGAGAAACTTTTCTTCGTCGCAAGTGGCGCGTTTGTTTCGATGGGAGCAGGTGAGCTTGGACTTCCGCCAGTTATTGCGGAAATCGTTGCTCGAAATTCCGTCTCCCGATTGGAGGGAAGATCGACCAGAATGCCGAGACGATGTTCCTCCGGAATTCCTTTCGCCGCCGTGCCGCCGAGGCGCTGAGTGATTGAAATAATTTCGTTTGCTACCTCATCCAATTTTCCCGGCGCCGCCGAGATCGTGAGCTCGCTTACACCGAACGGCGCCGGTGTCAGCTCAGTCGCCGCTGCGTGTTCGAGAGATTTCGTTAATTGCTGCCGCATTTGTGCTTCGAGCAGCCCGCGATTCTGGTTTCTCGTTTCATGTCGTGCGATTAACCACAAGCCGGCGCCTACGTTTACGG
>QHRC01000036.1:631-5504 GCA_003219995.1 Verrucomicrobiota bacterium | reverse complement strand
CAGCAGAATCTGAAACTGCGCCAAGCGTGCCGGAGAAGAGCATTGCCGTCCTTGCCTTCGTCAATATGAGCAATGATCCGGAGAATGAGTTTTTCAGCGATGGCATTGCTGAGGAGATCATTAACGCGCTGACGCAGGTCAAAGCGCTTCGAGTGGCGTCTCGGACCTCCTCGTTTGCCTTCAAGGGAAAGAGCGAAGACAGCGGCGAGGTCGGACGCAAGCTGAAGGTACACACAGTCCTCGAAGGCAGCGTGCGCAAAGCGGCAACCAGACTGCGCGTGACCGCGCAGCTTATCAACGTTGCCGACGGCTATCATTTGTGGTCAGAGCGCTACGACCGGCAGCTCGAGGATGTCTTCGAGATCCAAGATCAGATTGCCGAAAACATAGTGCGCGCACTGCGGGTGGTGTTAGGGGAGGACGAGAAGCGTGCAATTGAAAAAACGCCCACCGAAAACGTGCAGGCTTACGAGTACTATCTCCGCGGCCGCCAAGCGCAGCATCAGATGCGCGGTTCCGCCATGCAATATGCGCGCCGCATGTTTGATCGCGCGATCGAAATCGACCCGAACTTCGCTCGCGCCCATGCCGGGATCGCCGATTGCTGCTCGTTTCTTTACATGTATTTGGACGGGAGCAAAGCGAATCTTGAAGGAGCGGATGCATCCAGCAGGAAGGCATTGCAGCTCGATCCGGAAAGCGCCGAGGCGCATACGTCGCGTGCCCTTGCCTTGACGCTGCGTCGTTGTTACCAGGAAGCACGCGAGGAATTTGAGGCGGCGCTTCGGCTAAATCCCATGCTTTACGAAGCGCACTATTTCTACGGACGCGCGTGCCTTACCGAAGGCAAATTTGATGAAGCGGTGTCGCATTATCGAGAGGCCGGGCGTGTGCGGCCGGAGGACTTTCAGGCTATTTACTTGTCGACTGATCCACTCATGCAGCTGGGGCGCCGCGACGAAGCATTAGACGCCGCGCGGCAGACGGTAAAGATGGCTGACGCGCATCTAGAACTCAACCCGGATGATCCACGCGCATGGTATCTTAGCGCGGCGGGCTTGATGCGACTGGGCCAGCGTGACCAGGCCTTGGAACGAGCACGACGAGCACTGACGATTGATCCGAAGGATGCAGGGGTCTTGTATAACGTGGCGTGCATCTACGCTCTGGCGGGTTCGAGCAACCAGGCGTTGGATCACTTGGACAAAGCGATCCAGAATGGATTTGGCCATCGAGACTGGCTGGAGAACGATTCAGATATGGATTCCATCCGCGGCGAGCCGCGGTTTCAGGCGCTGCTGCAAAAACTCTAATGGTAGTGCGTCGCAAGGCCACTCACTTGCCACAGTTCGATTTTAGAGAATTAAGAATCATGCAGAAATCGCGAAACTCCACCTCGAACAGGATGGTTGAATATTAGAGCGCAGGCTCGTGTTTCGAGCGTTTCGTGCGTTTGGAGCGTTGCGAGCCAAGCAAGGCTAATCCGAATGAATTGGCCGCTCTGATATATTTACGTGTAAAAACGATATACAGTCCGGCGCACTCAGATGGCTGAACAAGTGCGCGTAGTATAAAACTCAAAAGAAGGGAACTAAAAGTGATATTAAAATTAATGACCACACTCGCAGTGTCCTGTGCGTTGGGGGGTATGGCACTCGCCGGCAACCCGCACTCAGGCGGAGCGACAGGACAGCCAAACCAGGATTGCATGGGTTTAGCACACCCGGGGAACGCTGCGTCGGCGCGTGGCTCGGCGTTCAACGATAACGGGGTTTCAGGCGCCGTCTACGCGAATCCTACCAGCCAGGGTGGAATCTCCTCGGGCAATTCGCACGTCGTGTCGCAATACGACGTGGCCTGCTTCCAACAACAGGCCAGAGTCAACGCCGGACACGGAACTGCCACAATCGCAGGCGGACACGGAAAACCCTAAACTATACCTAATCAAAAAGGCACGTCTCATCGTGCCCTTTGGCTAATAACGAATAATCATTAACTGCGGCAGCGGGCATGTCCCCTTGCCGCAGTTTTTGTTTCTGCGAGGAACGCTGTAGCCCGGGGTCGCTGACCCCGGCCAGCCTATTGTGCTTGTACCCGCCCATTTTTCGGTAAAATTTCTTCCGGCGCGTTGTCGATCATATCAATTTCCCGAATCGAAGCTGATCGCCGCCGCACGGAGCGCTCGCTTAAACTCTCCAATCCTGCTACGAGAGAGAGATACACACATGTCCGCGACGACGCCATCAGATCTGAGATTCGAGATCGGGCACGTCCTCTTTATGGACATCGTCGGCTATTCGAAACTCGTCATCGACAAGCAAGCGGAATTGACCCGCAAACTAAAGGAAATTGCGCGCAGCTCGGAACAGTTTCGTCTGGCCGAAGCGGAGGGAACAATTGTTAAGTTGCCTACGGGTGACGGGATAGCGCTGGTCTTTCGCAACAACCCGGAAGCGCCCGCGCAATGTGCGCTGGAGATCAGCACGGCGCTGCGAGCATATCCAGAAATCAAAGTGCGAATGGGAATTCATAGCGGTCCCGTGAGCGAGACCGCGGATGTGAACGACCGCGCGAACATCGCGGGCGCGGGAATTAATATCGCGCAGCGCGTCATGAATTGCGGCGATGCCGGTCACATTTTGCTTTCGAAACGCGTGGCGGATGATTTGGAAAATTATGCGCGCTGGCGCCCGCATTTGCATGATCTCGGCGAAGCCGAAGTGAAACATGGCGCCCGAGTTTCTTTGGTAAATTTTTTCGGTGACGGATTCGGCAATCCAGAGCTGCCGGCGAAGTTAAGAGAAACCGAGCGCGCCCGAGTCGCGGCGCTAAAGCGGAAACGGCGCGTGCAGTTCGCTGTTGCCGCGGTTCTTTTTGCGCTGCTATGCGGCGCTGGCCTTTGGTTTTATTTCCAGCGTGCGCCGCGACCGTCGCAAGTCGCGACTGCTGTCGCGATCCCCGAAAAGAGCATCGCCGTCCTTCCCTTCGAAAACCGGAGCGAGGACAAAGCGAACGCCTACTTTGCCGACGGCATCCAGGACGAGATTCTGACCCGGTTATCGAAGATCGCCGATCTGAAAGTCATCTCGCGCACATCCACGCAGCATTACAAGAGCGCGCCGGAAAATCTTCCCGAGATCGCAAAGCAACTGGGAGTCGCTCACATCCTGGAAGGAAGCGTGCAAAAGAGCGGTGACGCGGTGCGGGTGAACGTGCAGTTGATCATAGCGGTCAATGATTCCCATCTGTGGGCTGATACCTTTGATCGCAAACTGACCGACATCTTCTCGGTTGAAAGCGAAGTAGCCAAAGCCATCGCCGACCAGTTGCGAGCGAAACTTACCGGCCAGGAAGAGCAAGTCATCGCCGCCAAACCGACGGACAATGTTGAGGCCTACGACGCTTACCTGCGTGGCCTGGCTTATAGCCTAAAAACCACAAACACACCCGCGGCCCTCCTTGGCGCACAGAAATATCTCCAGGAAGCGGTGCGCTTGGACCCGAAGTTCGCCCTTAGTTGGGCGCTACTATCATGGGTGGAAGCGCGCGGCTACCTCACACATACCCTTCAACACACGGTCGCCCTCCGAGAAGAGGCACGGCAAGCAGCCGAAACCGCTATCACTCTTCAGCCCAATCTCGGCGAGGCCGTAGTGGCCAAGGGTTATTACCACTACTCTTGCCTAAAGGATTACGACACTGCGGTGCGTTACTTTGAGCAAGCGCGTCAGTTCCTGCCGAATAGCAGCCGGATCCCTGAAATGCTGGCCTATGTCACGCGCAGGCGAGGCGAGTGGGACCGGAGCGAATCGTACCTCAACGAAGCTGAACGGCTTGACCCGCGGAACGTTTCTTTGCTGAGCCAGCACGCGCTCTCCTACAAAGACCTTCGTCGTTTCCCCGAAGCGCTGCGAAAGCTTGATCAGGTTCTCGATATTACGCCGGACGACGTCGATACGCTCGCGATAAAAGCCGCTATCGCACAAGCCGAAGGCGACCTGCCGCGGGCCGCTGCGCTGCTCGCCCCGCTGCATCCAAACCCCGACGACATCAACGCGGTGGAAACACAAGCGTACCAAGCGATCCTGGAGCGCCGGCCTGGACAAGCCATCGCTCGACTAAAGGAAATACTGGCCAGGCCTGATCCAGCATTGGGTTTTTACAATGGCGAACTGCGCTTTTGGTTAGGCTGGGCGCAAGAAGTCGCCGGCGACCATGCCGCCGCTCAGGACAGTTGGCGGCAGGCGGGCAACGAGCTGGAATCTTTCCTCAAAGAACAGCCTGAAAATCGGCTCCTCATTGGCGATCTCGCGCTGACCAATATGGGCCTCGGTAACAAAGCCGCCGCATTGGCTCTGTCGGAACGGGCCATCGCCGCGGCCCCGATCGAAAAGGACGCGTTAGATGGTCCCGCTCCCATCGAAATCCTTGCCCGGGTGGCGGCGGGCATCGGGGAGCCCGACCGCGCCATCGGCGCTCTACAGAAACTACTCTCGATACCGTACGAAGGCGCTCTGGCTTCAAACGTGCCGCTCACTCCAGCGCTGCTCCGGCTCGACCCGATGTTCGATCCGCTGCGGAACGATCCGCGCTTCCAAAAAATCGTCTCGCTCGCACCGAAAGAAGCGGACAAGTAAACGCCGCGTGGAGCTGAAGAGATTCTCACTAACTGCGGCAGCGGGCATGTCCCCTTGCCGCAGTTTTTGTTTCGAGGCACGATTGTGCTAGTAAGGCCACAACGCGACCGTTGTCGCCACCGCGTTCACCGGTTAATTTCAGAATACTGTAGACACGCTTCTGCGAGAGGTGTCCCCGCTCCGCACGGCCCACGACTACAACAATCGTCGATCTTGTTGTAGCGGCCGCTGTCTCA
>QHRC01000036.1:0-505 GCA_003219995.1 Verrucomicrobiota bacterium | reverse complement strand
AACGACGATGAGCAGCACGCCGCCGGTGATAAAATGATGCGCGCGCAGCCGCTGCCAGCGCGGCAGAAAAGCCAGCAAACCCAAAATGCTCAGGATCACCACCACCGCGTCGAAGCTGGCGCGTTGCCAGTAGCTGCCGCCAAGATGCAGCCACATTCCGAACTCATCGAAGGTCAAAGCCATGCTCAAGCCATAAAGTAACGCGCACACGCTCCGCTGCGCATCGTTGAGTTTGGCGAAGAGCAAGACCGCTGCGACCGTGGAGAGCAGAAAAATGCCGTAGTTAAGATGATGCACATGCGTCCCGCCCAGATGCAGAAACAAATCGGGCACTTTGCGGCTCATTATCAGAATCACGAGAGTCCGCGAGGCGATGAAGGTCAGCAAAAACGCCACGAAGGTCAGCCGTGCCAAATGCCGCAACGGCTTTGCCGGAATATCCATGTCGATCTAGGGTTGTTCCGTAATCGGCTGTTCGCTATCGCAATTGATAGACTTCTACTTT
>QHRC01000048.1 GCA_003219995.1 Verrucomicrobiota bacterium | reverse complement strand
TGCTTTCGAGACTGGCAGGCAACCTCAAGCAGCGCGCGCTTCCAACCTGGCCGTTCGATTATCGCCAGGCGGTCTCGAACACGTGATCGCAGCAATTCTGCATTCGCGATCAACCAGCGCGGAGCGGCTAGCCTTTTCCACAAATACATGCGTCACTAAATCCCGATGAAACTTCTCGGCATTCATCATATCACTGCGATCGCGACCGATCCGCAGCGCAATCTCGATTTTTATACTGACGTCCTTGGCCTACGACTCGTGAAACGTACGGTCAACTTCGACGATCCAGGCACGTATCATTTTTATTTCGGCGACCGAATCGGAAAGCCGGGAACGATTATCACATTTTTCCCGTGGCCGGGCGCGCGGCGAGGCACTCGGGGCACAGGGCAAGTGGTTGCGACAAGTTTCGCAGTTCCAGCGAAATCAATCGGCTATTGGAGTGAACGATTAAAAAAGGAAGGAGTGATTGCCGAAGAAAAATTTCGGCGCTTTGATGAGGAGGGTGTTCGCTTGGTCGATTCGGACGGATTGCTGCTCGAAATGATCGCTTCCCCTCATTTAGACGATGTCGATCTTGACTTTGCGAGCGCTGCGCCCGCCGAATTTGCCATTCGCTCATTTCAAGCACCAACGCTGGAAGTGCAGAAAGCGAAATCGACGGAGCAATTGCTGACGATGTTTGGCTTTCATTTGAGTGCGGAAGAAGGAAGCCGACGCCGTTTTGCGTTGAATGAGGGATCGACCAGTGCGCGCGTGGATGTAATTGAGCTGCCGGATGGCCAAATTGGAAACATTGCCGCGGGCACGGTGCATCACATCGCGTTTCGGACGGCGAACGACGAGGAGCAACTGCATTGGCGAAATCAACTTGTCGATCTGGGCCTGCACGTTACTCCGGTGATCGACCGGCAATATTTTCATTCAATTTATTTTCGCGAACCGAACGGCATTTTGTTTGAGATCGCGACCGAGGGCCCCGGGTTTGCGATTGATGAGCCGGTCGAACAATTGGGCGGCAGTTTAAAGCTGCCAAAACTACTGGAAGCGGAGCGAGAATCGATCGAGCAGGTTCTTCCACCGATCGAGTTGCGTCGGGCAGCAGATCGGTAAACGGTCTTGCTTTTTATTCCCAATCTGTCGTCGAATCGTTATCAGAGGGTTGATTTGAAGGTTTTATGCTGATTGTAATGAACGTCGGCGCGACGCAACGCGAAATCGACGGCGTCGTGTGTGCAATCGAGTCGCTCGGCTTTCGGGCGCATCCGATGCCGGGCGCCAGCCGCACAGCTATCGGTGTGACCGGCAATCAAGGCGCGGTCGACATTGGCCATTTCGAGAATTTGCCGGGCGTGGCGGAGGCGGTTCGCGTGACTAAACCGTACAAGTTGACTTCGCGCGATCTGCGGCCCGAACCGACCATCGTCGATGTCGGCGGCGCAAAAATCGGCGGTGGTTCGCTTACAATCATTGCCGGACCATGTGCAATCGAAAGTCGGGAACAGGCTTTTTCGGTGGCGGAGGCAGTGCAACGAAGCGGCGCGCAATTTTTTCGCGGTGGCGCGTTCAAGCCGCGCACTTCGCCGTACGCATTTGCCGGCCTGGGTGAAGAGGGATTGAAAATTCTGGCCGAAGTTCGGGAAAAATTCGGACTCAGGGTCGTGACCGAGGCGCTCGATGAGTCGACTGTTGATCTTGTCGAAAAATACGCGGATATGATTCAGATCGGATCGCGCAACATGCAGAATTTTACCCTGTTGCGCCGGGCGGGCCGCTCGCGATTGCCCGTACTTTTGAAGCGCGGAATGGCCGCAACGCTGGAGGAATGGCTGCTTGCCGCCGAGTACGTGATGAGTGAAGGCAATTACCAGATCGTGCTTTGCGAGCGCGGCGTGCGCACATTCGCACAGCACTCGCGCAACACGCTCGACCTGGCAGCAGTTCCAGCAGTGCGACGAATCTCCCATCTGCCAGTTATTGTCGATGCAGCGCACGGGACCGGTCGAAACTATATGGTAACGCCGCTCGCGCGCGCCGGTGTCGCTGTCGCTGCGGATGGCATTATGGTGGAAGTGCACCCGCGGCCCGACGAAGCACTTTCCGACGGAGCGCAGACGCTCACGTTCGACGAATACGAGCAAATGGTGAAGCAGGTGCGCGCGATCCACGAGGTGATCGCGTAGAACGAGAGGGTAGGCTTGCCAGAGGAACTAAAATGTTGCGCCCCGAAGGCAAGCGCGCATTATTCTTCCCGCTTAAAACCTGCGGGTGTAGCTCAGTGGTAGAGCACCTCCTTGCCAAGGAGGACGTCGCGAGTTCAAGTCTCGTCACCCGCTCCAAGCCTTCGCTTCGTCGATATCGCATGGGTGGATCGAGCAGTCCCTGCTCGATGTTAAGTCACACGGCGAAGCCGCCATTTTTTTGGATCGCCCGCGGAGCGGCCGATCCACCTCCGCTCAGCGAAATAGACAATTTCTGAATCCAAATCGAGCGGTGACTGCATCTCACGGTTAAAGGAACTATGAAAACACTGCCTATTATTTGTATTTGCTCGATCGCGCTCGCGACTGGTGCACTTGGCCAATCCCCCACGGTCACGCCAAGTCCTAGTGCGGCGCTCGCTTCGCCTTCACCGACCTCACCAAGCATATCGCCGGTTCCGACAGTATCACCCAGTCCTACGGCCGGGGACGAGATGGAACGGGCCATCAAGAAAAAGATTAAGAAGCATCTTCATGTCATGGCCGGAGGCCCGAGCCTGGACAGCGATCACTTTGGCGCGGATGCCGGTGACCTGATGGCGATCCCGATCGTGGGCATCGTCTTCACGACTTTGTTTGGTGCGCCGGTCCTGATTGTCGCCGTCATCATGATTGCGAATTACCTTAGGGCACGGTCGCTCCATCGCACCGTTCGCATGATGGTGGAGAAGGGTCAGCCGGTTCCGCCGGCCCTGTTTGGCCCTCCGCCCGCGCAGCGACTTCGTTCAGATCTGCGACGCGGGGTCGTTTTAGTAATGGTCGGTCTGGGAATTGGTGGGTTTCTTGCCGCCACTGACTGGGGTGGTTCCTCATGGAGTTTGGGTCTAATTCCGTTTCTCATTGGCGTTGGCTACCTGATCGTCTGGAAACTTGAAGGGAAGAAGAACGACAATCCGCCACCAGTACCGTAATCTCGGCGCGTGGAGCTGACTGATGCAGACCTTGTCGCAAGAGTCCTTGTCGATGACGATCAGCACGCTTTCGGCGAACTGGTGCGGCGGCATCAATCAAGCGTGCGCGGTTTGCTTCGACAACTCGCGCGAAGCGATTTCGCTTTGGCTGACGATCTTGCCCAGGAAACTTTTCTACGTGCTTATAAGAACGTCCGCTCGTTCCGCGGTGAAGCGCGTTTCTCCACCTGGCTTTACCGGATCGCATATAATTGTTTTCGGGAACACGCGCGCCGGCGGAAAGAACTTGTCGGCATCGACGAAGAGCAATTGCAGAGCGAGCACGATCCCCAAGTGGCCGATCCTGGTCTAAGATATGATCTTATGCATGCTCTAAGCTTGCTGCCGTTGCCCGAGAGGACGGCGATTTTACTTTGTTGCCAAAATGGTTTATCTCATGACGAAGCTGCGCGCGTCCTGGAGATTCCACTGGGGACGGTCAAAACAAATGTTTTGCGCGGGCGAGAGAAATTGAAGAAAATGCTGACGGCATGGGGGCCTGACTAAGATGGACGAGCAGCACCAGGAGGATTGGTTAGATCGACAATTGCGCGAGGCAGTGTCCTACATCGACGATGAAGGCTTCACCGCGCAGGTCTTAAAACGGTTGCCTGCTCGGCGGCCCGGGCGCCGTCCACTCCGTGCCGTGATTCTCCTCGGAGTCACCGTGCTCGCGAGTGCCATCGCTTACTTTATTTCAGGTGGCGGGCGTTTTGTTAGCCTCAATATCGAACGTCTGGCGATGTTGCCGGTGCTATGGCTTTTCGCGATCGCGCTTGGCAGCGGTCTCTTGGTGACGACGCTCGGGCTTTTCGCTGCGATATCTAAGACAAGCGATTTGCAGTCTTAGATATCGCGTTTGCATTGTCGATCTTGCGCACGAAGGTGAGGAATGTTCACAAACATTCCGAGCGCAGCCCTTAGACAACTGGTCAAGCTTTCCGAGCGCAAGGAAGCGCTCATGACCCAGATTCAGGAGATCGATCGCCGAATGGTGCGCTTGCAGGGGAAATTCGGCGTTCCATCGGCCAGTGCGGGCCGCAGTGCACCCGTCACTGTTTCCCGCGCGAGCCGGAGTCGAAATCGCCGCCGACGGACCAAACGCGGCGCGCTCAAGGAGAAAATTGTACAGGCGTTGCGGGCCGCCGGCCGCAAAGGAGCGACGATTCGGGAACTTTCGAAAAAACTGGGAGTGCCGAGCGCGAATCTTTACGTTTGGTTTAACGGCACCGGCAGGAATACTCGCGGAATCCGAAAAATTGGCGTCGCCAAGTATCGATTAGGGTAGGGACACCGCGCTGCGCTGTTCGCGCGGGTAGACGAGCGCCGCATCCCCACCTTCACGCGGCACAAAGTTCCCGCGCCAGCCGGACATCAGCATCGATTTGTTGGGCGAGCGAGTCCAGACTGTCGAATTCCCGTTCTGCCCTAAGATATCGGATGAATCGGATCTCGACGTCTTCGCCGTAAATGTCTCGATTGAAATCGAGCAGATAAATTTCGAGGACTCGCTCAGATTTGTCTCTCTTCACCGTTGGTCGATAGCCGAGATTGACGACGCCGTGATACAAAACATGATTGATCCAGGCTTCCGCAAAATAAACGCCGTTGGGCGGAAATTGCTCGCTGTGCGCGCTTAAATTTGCCGTCGGATAGCCGATTTTTCTTCCGAGATTGTCGCCGTGCACCACCGTGCCCAGGATGGTGTACTCGCGACCCAGCATCTCCGCCGCCGTGATGAAGTCTCCCTTTTCCACCGCTTGCCGGATTGCCGTGCTGCTCACTGCCGTCCCATTGACGCTCACTGGCGAAATTCCAATGACGTTAAAATTAAAGCGAGCTCCGAGTTTTTTGAGGAGGTCGAGGTTACCCGTGCGGTTCTTTCCGAAAGACCACTCGTGACCGACGCAAATCTCGCGCAGCGGTTTCGAATGTCCGACCAGTTGTTCGACGAAATTTTCTGGCGGTGTCGATGCGAAATCTCGATTGAACTCGATCATGAGCAGGTGACCAACACCGAGCGCGCGGATGAGCACGATCTTGTGTTGCGTGGCCGTGAGCAAGTGTGGCGCTACATGCGGCCGCAGGACTTTGTCCGGATGCGGGTCGAATGTGACCACGACCGGCGTTCCATCCGCGGAATGTGCATGGCGCGCGGAGGTGGAGATGACCGCTTGATGGCCGCGATGAACGCCGTCGAAAACGCCGATGGCCAGAAAAAGCGGACCGCGCAGTTGGCTCAACTCCGAAATCGAGCGCAAAATTTCCATGGTTGTCGATCTTGCGATTAGGCTCCGCGCATGCGCGAAACTTCCGGCAGGGTCAAGATGCGCTTCAAAATTTCTTCGCGCGACGCGGTTTTGATTTCGGCAACGCTAATTGCTCGATCGACGCCGAATCGTCCCGATTTTGTCCGGCGCAATGATTTCAAATGTGCGCCGCATCCGAGCGTTTCGCCAATATCATGAACATAAGTGCGAACGTAAAAGCCTTTGCTGCAAACAACGCTGAAATCGATTTCGGGAAGAGCGATCCGATCGACCGTATAGCGATAAACATGGACGAGCCGGGGTTCACGTTCGACCACCTTTCCCTGCCGCGCCAATTTATAAAGCGGGACACCGCCGTGTTTAATCGCCGAAACCATGGGCGGCGTTTGGTAAAAATCGCCGCAAAACTTTTCAAAGGCGGCGCGAACTTGATTTTCATCCAGCGCGGGAACCGGCCGTTCCTCAATCACTTCTCCTTCTCGATCTTGCGTACTGGTTGTGATGCCGAGCGCAAGCGTGCCGGCGTACTTTTTGTCCTCGCTCATGAGCAGATCCTGGATTTTCGTGCCGCGCCCGAGCGTAAGCAGGAGCAACCCGGTGGCGATGGGATCAAGCGTACCGCAATGGCCGACTTTTTTCATCTCGAGCTTGCGCCGAATGAGCGCGACCACGTCGTGCGACGTCATCCCCTCGGCCTTGTCCACGAGAAGAACGCCGTCAGGAGTTGCAGTCAACGACGTCACAAATTGCCTTTAACACTCGCTCCTCCACCTCCGCAAGCATCCCGCGAATGCGCGCGCCCGCAGCCAGCGTATGTCCGCCGCCGCCAAATTTCTGACAGATTGCGCACACGTCTACCCGTTCGTTCTTCGAACGCATGCTTACGCGCACCTTGCCATCCGCCAGTTCCTCAAAAAAAACCGCCACGATGACTCCGCGAATCGCACGGAGATGATCGATGAGCCCTTCATTGTCTTCCGGAATAACCGCCAGCTCCGCGGCCGTTTTCAGACTCAGGCTAAAGCTGGCGACCCGGCCTTTACCTTCAAAGCGCATGGTGCGCAGCAGTTCGCGCAACAATTCAACCCGCCGGCGCGGAAAGTTTTCGTAAACCTGCTGACTGACCGATCCAACATCGACTCCGAGCCGGACAAGCTCCGCCGCGATCTCAAAGGTCCGGGCCGTTGTGTTCGGATATTGAAACGAGCCGGTATCGGTGCTGATCGCGACGTAAAGATTTTCGGCGATCGCGTGATCGATCGGCAGGCGTTCGCTCTTGATCAGCTCGAAAAGAATTTGGCCGGTCGCGGGCGCGGTTGAGTCGATATAAACAAGATCGCCATAGCCTGGATTGCTCGGGTGATGATCGATGTTGATCCAAATTTTTGCCGAACCAATGACCTCGAGCGCGGTGCCGAGCCTGTTTTGAATTGCGGTGTCGAGCGCGATTGCAACATCGACATCTTCTGGGCCGGCGGGCGGTTTGGTCAGAAGTTCCGCGCGGGGAAGAAAGGAATATTTCTCGAGCATTCCATCTTCGTTCCAGACACGGACATCTTTGCCGAGTTGTTTGAGTGAAAGAGCCAGCGCGAGTTGACTGCCGAGCGCGTCGCCATCTGGACGGACATGGCCAAGGACGGCAAAGCGTTCGTTCTCGCGCAGTGCGCTATTAATTTCCGCGAACGTGCAATTGGTCATGAAGGTCTTGCAGTCATCGCCCTAGGGGTGATTCGCAATATCGACTCATTTCGCCTTCTCCCGAGGCGCTTCGATCTCCTGCAAAATCTCGATCACCCGAGTGCCCCGCTCGATGGAATCGTCGAGATGAAAAACGAGATGCGGTGTGTATTTCAAAACGACGCGGCGCGCTAACTCAGCTTGCAGGGCCGGGCGATGGGATTCCAGCGTATTAATGACGCTCGCGCCGCCGGCCGGTCCCAGAACGCTGACGAAGACGTGCGCGTTTTTTAAATCGGCGGTTACATCGACATGATTGATGCTGACCAGTGCGCCTTCGAACGTTATTTCGCGCGCGACGATGATGCTGAGCTCGCGTTTGAGCACTTCGTTGACGCGCAATTTGCGATGTTTCATGGGAGCAGCGGTTGAAGCGTTGAAGGGTTGAGGCGTTGAAGCGTTACAGCGGAGATTCCCTCGCTTCAACGATTTAACGTTTCAACATCCTCACAGTTTCTGCGCGATCTGCTCGAGTTGATAGCACTCGATGATATCGCCCACTTGATATTCGTTGAAGTCGCCGAGTTTGATGCCGCATTCCAGACCCGAGCGCACTTCTTTCACGTCGTCCTGGAAACGGCGCAGGGTTGAAATTCCACCGTCGTAAACCGGCTGGCGTTTCCGCAGGACGCGGGCGCGGCCCGCGCGGGCGATACGGCCATCGGTAACCAGACAACCGGCGACGATGCCTCTGCTCAGTTGGAAGACTTGTTTCACCTCGGCGTGACCAATGACTGTTTCGCGATGTTCCGGATCGAGCAGGCCGGCCATCGCTTCTTTGATCTGGTCGAGCAATTCATAAATGATGCTGTAGAGCTTGACCTGGACGCCTTCGCGTTTCGCCGCGGGCACCGCCATGCTCTCGACCTTGATGTTGAAACCGACGACGACGGCATTCGATGCGCTGGCCAAAAGAATGTCCGATTCCGAGATCGGCCCCACCGCTGAGTGGATGATTTCGAGATCGATTTTTTTGCTCTCGATTTGCTTCAGAGCGCCGACGAGCGCTTCGAGTGATCCCTGGGCGTCGCACTTCAGGACAATCCGCAGAACTTTTTTCCCATCGGCTCCTTCCAGCAAACTCTCAAGGGTGGCCCGTTGCGGTACGGTCAATTTGTCTGCCCGTTTCGCCTGCAATCTTTCCTCGCTCAAAGTTTTCGCCGAACGCTCCGATTCCATGACCAGTAATTCGTCACCCGCATTCGGGAGTCCGGTGAAACCAAGTACCTTAACTGGCGTGGCGGGACCGGCTTCACCGCTCGCCTGGCCGCGATCGTCCGTCAGCGATTTGACTTTGCCGGCGTAATCGCCGCAGATGAACGGATCGCCGATTTTGAGCGTGCCCATTTGCACAATGACGGTGGCGGTGGGTCCGCGGCCAGATTCCACCTGGGCCTCGATGACTGTGCCGCGAGGCGTGGCCGTGGGCGATGCTTTCAGTTCCATCACTTCCGCTTGCAGCGACATCATCTCCAGGAGGTGATCGATCCCCGTGGCCTTCGTAGCGGAAACCAGACAGACAATCGTTTCGCCGCCCCAATCCTCCGGACTCAGGTCCCGCTCCTGCAATTGCTTTTTCACTTTGTCGATGTTCGCCGATGGAAGATCGATCTTGTTGATTGCTACCATGATTTTCACGTGGGGCGCGGCCTTGGCATGATTAATTGCTTCGATCGTTTGCGGCATGATGCCGTCATCCGCCGCCACTACCAGAACAACGATGTCAGTGATGTTCGCGCCGCGCGCCCGCATCGCGGTGAAAGCGGCGTGGCCGGGCGTATCGATAAAAGTTATTTTCGATTCTTTGTATTCAACTTGATACGCGCCGATGTGTTGGGTAATTCCACCGGCTTCACCCGCCGCCACTCGCGTCTTGCGGATTGCGTCCAGCAACGAAGTTTTGCCGTGATCGACGTGACCCATAAAAGTGATGATCGGACCACGCGGTTTGAGTTCCTCTTTCTTGGCGATGACCGGCGGAGGCGGCGCCACCACGATCTGCTCGATTTTGTGAACGCCGCCGCCCTTTTCGCGGCGCTCTTTTTCCAGGACGAACCCGTGACTCTCGCAAATCTTTGAGGCGATGTCCGGTTCGATGGTTTGATTGATGTTCGCGAAAATATTGAAATTCATCAGCTCGGCGATGACCTGATGCGGTTTCAAGCCGAGCTGCTTCGCCAACTCTTTGACGATGATCGGCGGCTTGATGTGAATGATTTTCTGAGGTTCGACTTCCGGCTCCGCTGGCGCAGCCTCGGCTGTTCCATCGACACTAACGCTCGGAGCCTGCGGTTCTTTTGGCGGTTCAATTTTCGCTGCCGGTGCCGCCGGGGCTTCCGCCGAAGCGCGAATACGCGAGATCGGTGGGAGAACGGCCATCTTCTTTTTTAATTCACCGTCTTTTTCGGATTTTTTCGGCGCCTTTTTTTCGTCGATGAGGGAAACCCTCTCAACTTCGCGATGTGGCGGTAACGCCGGCGATGTCGCCGAAGCTTTCGCTACAGGCTGCAGCGCTTCTGTTTTTTTGGCCTGAACAGGTTCGTGGGCACGCGCCGCTTTATGCTCGGGCGTTTTTTTAGCGGCCTTGGCTTTCGGAGCGGCCGCTTTGTGAACAGCATGGGCCTTGGCCGCTTTGGCAGCCGCCGGTTTGCCCACCGCAGTTTTCCTGGTCGTCTTTGTTGGCATTGCTGTTCTGTAAAATCTCGCTCATGGCTCGAGCCCGTTAAAGCAGAGCCATATTACTGTGCTACCTCTTGCCGATGCACCGCCTCGTGAATCTCGCGCGCTTTCGCTTCATCAACGCCGAGAATGTCCACCAAATCCTTTACATCGGCATCGCGCAGTCCTTCCAAATTTGTGAAGCCGGATTTCACCAGCGTCACTGCCTGTTCCTCGGTAATCGGCAGGGCGCCGGCAAGTGTTTGGGCGGCCTGCGCCACTTTCTGTTCGACAGCGGTGGTGGCCGACGTGTCCTTGTCGATATTAATTTCCCAACCAGTGAGCCGCGAAGTCAGACGCGCGTTTTGTCCTTTTTTCCCAATGGCCAATGAAAGCTGATCCTCGTCCACGGAGATCTGCACACTTTTTTTCTCAGTATCGAAGACGAGATTCCTAACTTTGGCCGGCTTGAGCGCCTCCAGCACAAAATCTTTCGGATCGGAACTCCAACGGATGATGTCGACCTTTTCATTGTTGAGCTCGCGCACGATATTTTTTACCCGCGAACCGCGCATGCCGACACATGCGCCCACCGGATCGACTTTTTCGTTCGCGCTCCAAACCGCGATCTTGGTTCGATAACCAGCCTCGCGCGCGATCCCGCGAATCTCGACTGTGCCATCGGCGATCTCGCTCACTTCCAGTTCAAAAAGGCGCCGCACGAAATTTGGATGGCTGCGCGAGACGATGATCTCCGGGCCGCGGATCCCGTTATCGACCGCAACGACATAGGCGCGGAGCCGGTCGCCGACGTTGTAATCTTCGACTACGACGCGCTCGCGTTGCGGCATAATCGCTTCGAATTTACCGAGATCGAGAATCACATCGGAGCGATCGAAGCGGCGTACCGTCCCGCTGACGATTTCGCCGGCGCGATCCTTGAACTCCTCATAAATCATTTCCTTTTCGACCTGGCGAATACGCTGCATCATCGCTTGTTTCGCGGTTTGGGCGGCGATGCGGCCGAAATTGCGCGGCGTCACTTCCATTTCGATGGCGTCGCCAATCTTCGCGTCCGGCTTGATCTTGCGCGCTTTGCTGAGCGCGATTTCGTCCTGTGGATTCTGGACATTTTCAACTACCAAAAGATTGGCCAGCGCACGGATGTCGCCCGATCTCGGATCGATGTCGATCCTCAGATCGCGGGCCGCGCCGACGCTTTTCTTCGAAGCCGAAAGGAGCGCGTTCGAGACTGCCTCAAGCAGGATCTCGCGCTTGATGCCGCGTTCCCGCTCCAGATAATCAAGCATGGCAATAAATTCGGCGTTCATAAAAACATCTAGCCCGCAGACCAAAAGGAGTGGGACATCAGTTCCCACTCCAATCAGCGCGGACTAGACGCTTACTTTAATTTTTGCGGGCCGCTCCGTCAAGCCGCTAATGCCAACAAGATCGACATGGACGCTTCGACGCGATTAGGCGCGTTGAATACTCGTTGCAACCCCGCAAACCGTTCGACACAGTCAGCGCATGTCCCGCCCTGCTGCTTTGCTAATTGTGACGGCGGTTTGGGCTACGATCTATTTGCCGGCCCTCGGCTCTCTGGAAATCAAGGGCGAGGAAGGCCGGCGTATTTTGCCGGCCGTGGCCATGCTCGAGAGTGGTAACTATATCGTGCCGAAAGTGGGAAGCGCCGCCTACTTTAGCAAGCCACCGCTCATTAACTGGCTGGTGGCGGCGTCATTCGAGATTTTCGGACAGCGCAATGAGTGGACAGCGCGCTTGCCCTCGGCGCTTTGCGTGATCGCAGTCGCGGTCGCATTCGTCACGGTTGCGCGAGCCAGCCTGCGGCCCACCGGCTCAGTCCTGGCCGCTCTTATCTGGCTGACCAACTTTGGGATGATCGAAAAAGGCCGCTTGATCGAGATCGAATCGATCTATGTTTCACTTTGCGGCTTGGCCATCATTTTTTGGTTCAGCTTTTGGGAACAGAACAAATCGCCGTGGCTCGTTTGGATTCCAGCATCCATCTTTCTCGGGCTCGGCTTGCTCGCGAAAGGCCCGATGCATCTCCTATTTTTTTACGCCATTGTGCTTTCAGTGGTTTGGCGTGCAAAAGATGCGCGAATTCTCTTTCATCCCGCCCATCTGGCCGGCATCGCAGTTATGCTCGGTATCTTTGCGGCATGGGCCGTCCCTTTTGCTCAAACTACAACCGCGAAGTTGGCGATGTTCAAGTGGTCCAGGCAATTCTCCGGCCGGCTGAGCGGAGAGGATTTCAAATTTTCCAGCTGGATCCTCAATATTCCCCGCAGCCTCGGTTATTTTCTGCCGTGGCTTCTTTTGTTGCCATGCCTACCCAACGCAAAATTTTCGTCTGAACGCAAGATCGATATCGTCCGCGCCTTGAGCTGGGGAATCGCAATTCCACTTCTGGTTGTCGATCTCGTCCCGGGAGCCCTGCCCCGCTACACGATGCCGTTGCTCGCACCGGCGTGCCTGCTCTGCGCAGAAGTTTTGACGGCCGAGGAAGTTGCGTGGCCAAAACTTTTTGGCGGCAAAAACTTTTCCACTCAAGATCGACAACGCATTGTCACCGCGTTCGTGGTCGTGACCTGCATTTGCATTTCGGCTTATGCAGTCGCGCTCGTTCCGAAACTGCGAGCGAGACAAAAGCTCAAGACAATTGCCATGCAAATCGATGCGGCCGTGCCGCACGCGGAACGTCTTTATGCGCTTGATCCGGACTATCAGCCTTTTCTTTTTTATACTCGCTCGGAATTGGCTTACGCAAGTGAGATTGGCGATCTGCCGCTCGACGCCAACTACGTCCTGGTCCAACCGGAGAAAGAAAAGGAAGTCGAAGAAAGCGTGCTCTGGACACCGCGGCGGGCGCATCGCGTCCTTGCACTGACCGACTATCGTCATCGATCGATTATTCTTCTTAGGATCGATTGACGCCGATGCGTCCGGTTGTTTGACAAGAATCGAATTGGTTAGCATGCTAACTAATTCTACTTTTCCATGATATCTGATTGGGAAACAATTGGCCCTCTGTTACATGGGACGGCCCGTGCCTGGCGCCTGAAGCTGGATGAGCGGCTCAAGCCAATGGGTTTGAGCCAGGCAAAGTGGCGCACGCTCTTGCATTTGTCCGTCGCTCCGAATGCGCTTACCCAGACGGAGATCGCGGCGCGATTGGGCGTGGAAGAACCAACCGTGGTGACGTTGTTGCATCGGCTGGAGAGGGAAGGTTGGGTCACGCGCCGGAGCTCGCCGCACGATCGTCGCTGCAACACGGTTCATCTTGGTCGGCGCGCGCAGCGCATCATTGCGCAGATCAAATCGGCGGCGAATAAACTTCGGCATGAATTGCTTTCTGATATTCCGCCGGCCGAGTTGCGAACTTGTATCAAGGTGCTGACCCGAATTTGTGAGAAAGCGGAGAAGCGCGATAAACTCCGGAGAAATGGGACGCCACTTGCTGCTCACCGCAATGGCCAGAACAGAAACGGGCAGCCGATTCCAAAGAGAAGGGTGCCCCATCCTGCCATGAGAGTAGCCAAATGAAGCGCACGAGCGCCGGACATCAAGCTATCCCTCGCTGGGCCTATTTGCTTTTTATCGTTCTGGCCGCCTTTGTTATCTACCGAATCGTTCAGCATCGGGCCGAGGTGGCCAAAGCATCACAACCACCGATCCGGCCGGTGCTGGTGGCAAAAGTTGTGAGCAGAGATGTTCCCCTTTATCTCGATGAAATCGGGACATGCGCCGCCTACGAAACGGTCCAGGTCCAGGCCCAGGTCACTGGGCAAATCATTGGCCGTCATTTTCAGGATGGCGCCGATGTAAAACAAGGCGATTTGCTTTTCACGATTGACCCGCGCCCGTTTCAAGCCGCTCTCGACCAGGCGAAGGCGCAAGCCGCGTTGGACGAGGTGACACTAAAGCGGCAGGCGGACCTGCGGGCGAGAAATGTGATATCGCCGCAGGATCTTGATACGGCCCAGGCAAACTCACGCAAATCCGAGTAAAATCGCCGATCAACGGCCGAGTAGGTTTGCGCAATGTCGATGTTGGCAACCTGGTTGGTCCGTCAAGTTCGGCGCTCGTCACGATTCAAGGCCTCGATCCGATTTACTCTGACTTCACGGTTGCCGAAACCGATTTGGGTTTGGTGCGGAAATATCTCGGCGGACCGAACGTGAAAGTGCAAACCTATTCGCCAGACGACAAGATTCCGCCGCGTCTCGGCGATTTGTATTTTATCGACAACGCAGTTCAGCCCGGGGCAGGAACGGTGAAAGCGCGCGGGGTCACGCCGAATCCGGACCGCGCGTTATGGCCTTCCGAATTTGTGCGTGTTCGATTCATTCTCGACACAATCAAAGACGCGCGGCTGGTCCCGTCGCAAGCGGTGCAGATCAGTCAAAACGGGCCGTTCGTTTTCGTAATGAAGCCGGACAACACGGTGGACCTTCGTCCGGTCAAACCGGGACAGCGGCAAGATGGCGATTTCATTGTGATCGAAAAGGGTGTTGAGCCTGGCGAGACAGTGGTCGTGACTGGGCAACTCGCGCTTGCACCGGGGACAAAGGTCGACCCCAAACCGTACAACGCTCCAAGCACCGCGAGCGATCAAGCGGCCGCGACCAAAGGCGCGATGTAACGCTTTATTATGGAGCGCTCAGATCAACACGACGGCGCGCCGGACGGCGAACACGAAAGACAAGATCGACATCGTCCACGATCGACATCGGGTGGTGGCACACCGCAAGAAGCGAAATTAGTTCAGGTCAAAGGTTCCGGGCTTTCCGGCCCCTTCATTCGCCGGCCGGTGATGACGGTGCTGCTCACGTTGTCGGTGATTGTCGCCGGAATCGCCACCTACGGCAAACTCGCGGTCAACGATCTGCCGGCGGTCGATTATCCCATCATCCAGGTCACCTGTTCGTATCCAGGCGCGAATCCGACGACGATGGCGAACAACATCGCCGCACCGCTGGAGAAACAATTTCTGCAAATTCCCGGCTTGGACATCATCACGAGCGCGAGCACGCAGAGCAACACGTCGTTCACCCTCCAGTTTGTCCTTAGCAAGAGCATCGTTGACGCCGCGACCGATGTGCAGGCTGCGATTCAGCGCGCCACCGGAAAATTGCCGATCGATTTGCCGAGCCCGCCCACGTTCACAAAAACAAATCCGAACGATCAGGCTGTTTATTTGCTGGGACTGCTTTCGGACACCCTGACAGATGGCGATCTATATAAGTACGCTTCCACGGCCGTGGCGCAGCGCATCGCGATTCTTCCTGGCGTGTCGCAGGTAAACATCTACGGCGTGCAGGGTGCGATGCGCATCAAAGCCGATCCCGCCGCGCTCGCGGCGCGCGGTTTGACAATGGACGATTTGGCGAGCGCCATCAAAGCGGGGACAGTTTACTCCGGCGCCGGGCAATTCGACGGCTCGCATCGCACATTTGTTTTGCAACCGAACGGTCAGATCGATAATGCCGAGGGTTATCGCAATCTGATCGTCGCGCGGAACAAGGAAAACTCACCGGTGTATTTGCGCGACGTGGCCGATGTTCGCCAAAGCGTCCAAGACGAGAGGATCTCGCGCACATTTTGGATGCGCGGCTTCAATCCACCGGGCTCGGTCGTCGTGCTGGCGGTCTCGCGACAGGCCGGCGCGAACGCAGTCGAAGTGGCAAATTCAGTGAAGGCGCTTTTCCCCGAATTGCGGGCAAGCTTGCCGGGATCGATCGGGCTCGTCCCGGTGTTCGATCGCTCGGAAACCATCGTCAATTCAGTTCACGACGTACGATTTACGCTCGTGATCGCGTTCCTGCTCGTGGTCATGGTGATCTACGTCTTCCTCGGCCGCGCTACTGACACACTCATTCCGGTGGTGGCGCTGCCGCTTTCGCTGCTACTCACCTTCGCGGCGATGTACGCGCTCAACTTTTCCATTAACAATTTGACGTTGATGGCGCTCACCCTCTGCATCGGTTTCCTGGTCGATGATGCGATCGTGTTTCTCGAGAACGTCGTGCGTCGCGCCGAGCACGGCGAATCGATAGTGAAAGCAACTTTTAACAGCGCCGGCGAAATTTCCTTCACCATTTTGTCCATGACGCTTTCGCTCGCGGCCGTTTTTATCCCGCTGGTCTTTCTGCCGGGTTTGCTTGGGCGCATCTTCCAGGAGTTTTCCGTTACCATCATTGTGGCGATTCTCGCTTCCGGTTTGGTTTCACTCACCCTTACTCCGCTGATGTGCGCGCGCATTCTCGGCGAGCGAAAGGCCGGGCATAAACGCGCCCGAATGGAGAAATGGACTGGCGATTTTATCCAACGCGTGATCGCCGCTTACGGGCGCGCGTTGGACAAATTCCTCGATCGCGCCTGGCTGGCCGTGCCGATTTTGCTGGGATGCATTGTTGGTCTCTGGTTTTTCTTTACCAATCTGCCCTTCACCTTGTTGCCGCCGGGAGACAGCGGTTTCGTGCGCGGCGTTTTTATCACGCAGGAAGGTTCGTCGCCTGCGCAAATGCGGATTTATCAGCAGCAGGTCAATGAAAAGCTGAAAGCGGACCCGAATATCGGCCAATTTTTCACTCTGGCTGGTTTTGCCGCGCGCACCGCTTCTTCGCAGGGATTAATCTTTGGTTTCCTCAAACCGAGGAGCGAGCGTCCGCCGATCGACCAATGCATCGTGCAATTGCAGAAATCGATCAGCTCGGTCCCGGGAGTCACAGCGGTCTTGCAGCCGAATCCGGTCCTGCAAATCAACGTGGGCGCCACGAGTCAGACGCAGGGACAATATGCCTACACGATCAGCGGAATCGTGCCGGACGATGTTTACAAATCAGCCGACCAGTTGGTGGCGAAACTGCGCGGCTTCAAAGGCTTTGCTTCCGTGCGCTCCGATTATTACAACAACACACCGAATCTGACGGTCGATATCGACCGTGAGCGCGCCGCCACTTACGGCGTTTCTACTTCCGCGGTGCAAAGTCTGTTGCGCACCGCTTATTCACAGAACTACGTCTATTTAATTAAACAGCCCGAGGACCAGTATCAGGTCATCCTGGAAGTAAAAGATAACGAGCGAATGCAGCCGGCCGATCTCGACAATCTCTATGTGCGCAGCAACACCGGCAGCACTGCCAGCGCGAGCGGGTCGGGTGGGGGAGGGATCACCACCACCACCGGCACCGCGGCCAATCTCGTGCCGTTACGCGCCGTAACATCAACCAGGCAAATCGTCGGGCCGCAAGCCGTCAATCACTTCAATCAATTCACCAGCGTGACAATCAATTTCAATCTGCTGCCCGACGCTGCGATTGGCGACGCGACCAAATTCATCGAAGAGAGCTTCGCGCAGATCAGCCG
>QHRC01000035.1 GCA_003219995.1 Verrucomicrobiota bacterium | reverse complement strand
ACACTCGCTGTGCACGCGCACCAGCGTCGGGCGTTTCTTGTCGATCTTGCCTTTCACGAGCGCGAGATGATGCGCGCCGTCGAGCTTCGACCGATACATATGCAAATCAAAGTCGCCGTACTCGGTCGGCAACTTCACCACTTGCTCGCGTTCCACCAGTTTTTCCCGAATTCGGCGGTGCGCGATCAAACTTTGAATCGTGCAAATGCGCAAGCTGTGCTTCTTGCGAAATTCCATTAGCTCCGGCAAACGCGCCATCGTCCCGTCGTCGTGCAAAATTTCGCAAAGCACGCCGGCCGGTTGCAACCCAGCCATGCGCGCAAGATCGACAGCCGCCTCAGTGTGTCCGGTCCGGCGCAACACGCCGCCGTCCTTGGCGCGCAGCGGAAAAACGTGACCCGGCTGGACCAAATCATCAGGCGATGATTTTGGATTCGCGATCGCCTGGATCGTCGCGGCGCGGTCCTGCGCGCTGATTCCGGTGGTAATTCCACGCGCTGCATCCACTGAAACCGTGAAATCGGTTCGATACATCTCGCGATTGCGCACCACCATGCGCTGCAAACCGAGTTGTTCCGCCCGCTCATTCGAGATCGGCACGCAAATCAAGCCGCGCCCGTGCGTCGCCATAAAATTGACCGCTTCCGGCGTCGCTTTCTCGGCCGCCATGACCAGATCGCCCTCGTTCTCGCGATCGGCGTCGTCAGTCACGATCACAATGCGCCCGCGAGCGACCTCGCTCACCACGTCGTCGATCGTGTCGAACTGAAAAGCTTCCGCCGCCTGGACAATCATCGAGACAAGTTCGCCGCCGCTCTCGGCAACGTCAATTCACTTCGCGCTCAGGTAGTGTGCGAATTTGAGCTAGCTTTATTTAGAGCAAGCCTCATGATCGCGAGATCGAGTCTCTTCTGAGGTATATTCAGTCGCGTTTACAGGTCTCGGAATTCTGCATGGTTTTCGAGAATGAGCTAGAGCGCATCTGGCCGACCGAGGGGAGAGAGAATGGAACGCGTGCAGCGGCGATTCAAGCCTTCGCCAAAGCAAACAATTTGTCAGCCGTAATTCACGACCCTGGGTGGGGAGCGACTTTCAAAAAGCTGAGCGATCCATAGTCTCAAATTAGGACACTGCCCACGATCGCCTCGGGACGATACAGGTCGCGATTCCTTCCCTGGACTCGGCTTTCAACTTCACTTCGAAGCGCGCAAGACCGACAAGGTCCAGCCTAAAATTTCAGTGGCCATTTTCTTCGTGCGGCTCGTGCTCAAACCCGATGATAAAATAGACGGCGTTGTCGCGCGCTTTGTTGGTCGCGATTTTCTGCTCGGAATAGAAGCGCGAAATGAGCTATCACGACTGCCGGTTTCATAAAGTTTTCGGATCAAGATAAAACACGCGGCTGCTCGCAAGATCGACCAGACGCAAATCGGGATAACTCGAGCGTTGCACGCGCCCTTTGGCCGTGCCCGGAAAGTCGCAGCTGAATCCGGGCATCGCGTTGAGCAGCTCGCGAAACATATCTTCGAAGCGACTGCTCGCTTCATGACGCGCACAATGTTTTGAATCGCGCTATCGGACGCGTTCATGCATCGCGTAACTTCGTCGAACACCGCGCTGATTTGCTTGACCACGCGTCGATCGATTTCATTTTGCGAATCGAACGCGAGCACCTTCTTGCCCGTTACATCGACGATCACTTCGCGGAAAGGAATGCCGCGCAACTGCCGATCTTCATCCAGCAACCATGGAATGAGTTGATCGACCGGTGAGGTCAGCGTCGCCGACTGCACCATCGTGGCGCTCGCCAAAATTGTCATCCCGAGCGCAGCGAGGAACCTCACAAATGGACGAAGATCACCCAAACAAACCTTCATCCTCATCGAATTAGCCCTTGCCGCTTCAGAAATCGAAAGCAGCCGCGACATTCGCGAATTCAACCCGCGAAAGCTTTCGGAGTCAAAATGCGAGAGGAATTCTCAGCAAGGGCCAACGAGCGGGTTTGGAGACGTGTGACCGTTCTTGCGCGAGGCTTGTTTCTTAAATCGCAAATTCCTCCGGGCAGAATGCATCATCCAACGTGTAGCTTTCTCGCTCAATTCGGCCGCGCTGCGCAGCCCAAGCTTTTCTTTGATGTGCATCTGATAGGTCTCGATCGTCTTCACGCTCAAATGCAGTTCATGGGCCAGCCGCGAAGCGCCGAAGCCGCGTCCGATCAGCGACAATACCTGTAGCTCGCGATCGCTCAGATGTTTTAACTCGGAAGTGACCGATTCAATTGCACCGTTGGCAAGATTTCCCAAAAGTCGTCGTAAGACACTGGGGCCTACATACAGATTGCCGCTCAAAATTTGATCGAGTGCGATCAGAATTTCCGGGAGGGCGCGTTGCATCGACAACGGATCTTCGCGCGTCGTAAGCACGATCGTTCGTGCCGAGGGATTCAATTTCCGGAAATCTTTGATTAGCTCGATGCCGTCGCCGCCGCGAAGAGTAAGGCCGAGCACCACGATTTGCGGCGGCTGCTGGACGAACAACTGCCGGGCTGTTGGCACGTCATCCGTTTCTGCACAGACTTCAAATCGCCCGCTCGTCTCGAGGAACCGGGCCAGTCCGAAACGGATTAGCGGTGCCGCGTGGACTGTGAGCACGTTCGTTTTTGTCAGGGTTTCTATCGGGCTAGGCCGTTCCGGCCTCGCGTGTGCCCCTTTTAACTTCTGGTGTTGGCTCGATCGTCCGTTCCGCCCGCCTACCCCGGAGCCAGATCTCAATCTTCGGTCGTTTATTGTCTGGTTTTGCATCACAGAATTCCTCTTCACCAGCCGTCTACGGGAATTGCCGGACGAAGTTTCCAAAAAACCTAAAAAAAAATCAGGGGTCATCCCCGATCGTTATGCTGTGATGGATGGAACATCGATGGCATGTCCAGCCGCGACAGGGGCAGCCGCCAGGCTTCTCTCTCTTCAGCCGGGCTTACTTTCTCAGAAGCGCGATCAAGCTCGCTCGGATGCGATTGCTCAATTGGTGATGAATGCTGCGCAGTCACTGGGATTTCCCGCTACGTTGGAGGGTCGCGGCATCATCATTTGAATTGAGCAATGGTACATCTAAGTTCTGTAGTGGCGCGTTTCATCCTGAGATTTGAAGGGGAAGGCAATAGGCCTGCTCGGGACATCCGCCGCATTCGTGCCCTTCCGAATTCCAAAGTGCTCGATGAGTCATCACGAATGATCTTGATCGAAGCGCCAGCGAGTGGCGTGACCAAGCTCATTGAAACTCTGCCTCATTGGAAGATCACACCGGAGCATTTTGTGCCCCTTCCCGATCCACGGCCGAAGCTGCGCAAATCTCTAAGTTGATTTAGCAAATTCAAATTCTCGAACCTCGCGGTTTGGCAGTCTTCGACCCGCGCTTGTGTAAGCTTCGAAAAATCAGGGGCTGCCCCCGATAGGCAAAAGCGGGTGAGTTTGTTCTAATGGCGGACATGGACAGCAAAATATTCGCTGGCATATTCTGTATTGGTTTCGTTTTCGGCTATCTCCTTTATTACGCCGTCAGGCACACGGATAAGTTCAATATTGAATTACTCTCCAGTGCTATCGGAGCTATCGGCGGGGGCGCCCTCGTCGGTTATTTCCAGCAAACATCTGGATGGATTGGTCCTTATGGAATAGGCATCGGCGCGGGCTTTTTATTTTATCTGCTTCTTTCTCTAATTTTGATTCTGAGCGGCAGGCCTGACGTTTCTGGCGGCGGTCCGGTTATGCTCCTGAGGAAAACCCTCTTGGGGTCGCCAAAGCAAGAATAGATCGGTCAGCGGCCCGGTCCTTTAACCGAAACTAGGTGAGCACGATCAGTCCTAATCCGATTCGTTTCTTGGATATATCCTATTTGCGGCATCGCATCGTTCTATGTACGCTCCTCGTTGGCGGAATGTCTCCGATCCTCCTCGGGCTAAGCTCCTGTACTACTCAGTCCAATCTCTACGCCGACATATCGCCGGAAGGTCAGCCTAGCGGGAACCAAGCACAGGTCGGTCTGCATTACTTCCTACCGCGCGGAAAAATTCGTATGACCGGGAGTTACCAAAAGAGTGGTGACGAGAGTTCTTTCAAAATAACGACAGAGCGGTTGATTGAACCCTATCGAGAGGAACGCTGTTTTTTCAAATATCGATCAAGCGTCCTTTACGACGATGAATTTACACTCGAAATCGATGACAACGGACTGCTGAAAACCGTTAACTCGACAAGTACGGATCAGACGCCGGCGATAATTGAGAGCATGACCGAAATCGCGGTCAATCTCTTTAAGATCAGCGCGGAATTAGGTATCACAGGAAAGCTCGAGAAGAAGCCGCGCCCCTTCGTTTATACATTCGACCCGCTGGACAAAAAACAAGCCGATGCCGCCGAGGAATTTTTGCGCGACATGGGTATTACCTTAACAATTGACTGCCGAAAGATCGCAGATTTAGGCAAGGGCAAAGACCTCGGGTCAAAAACTGTTAGTAGCACAAAAACCGATGGTGTATTCTATCATCCGCCGGTTGCCGTTACTTTGAATTTTTCAATCGGCAAGGCGGCTGCGCCCGACACTAAAGACTCCGTCGTTTACACGCTCCCAGATTATCGTTTCATAGAATGCGTGAGTCTACGGCGTGCCACGCTCGTTAAGCAGGATACGCAGCTGACCTTTTCAAAGGGCATGCTCAATCACGTGAAATTTACACGACCAAGCCAGGCTTTGGCGGCTGTGCAAATCCCCCAGAAAATCGTGTCGAAAGCGGCTGAAGCAGTTCCCGCGATTATCAAAATCCAAAGCGAAGCCGCTACGCGCGACATTAAAGACCAAACAGCCCAGTTAAAGGCGCAAAGGGATTATCTCCAAGCCCAGATCGACCTGCAAAAGAAACAAGCCGAGCTCAACAATCTTCTTCCCAAAAACTCCCCCCAAAAGAAGGAGGCTTTTCAGAATCCCACCGACCAGGAGTCCTCGCCGACAGAAGCGGAGCCGTCGCCTGCTTTTTCGGCCACGCCCAACTGACACAACACAGGTTGAGCCCACTGCAACGCCCAAAGGAGACTGATTTAAATACGTTCTACGTTCGACCTAGAAAGAGATCAAAACGCTTATGCCAAAGAAAACACTGAAAGCAGCGCGGGTTCGTCGTTTACGACGCGGACAAAAAGTTCAAGCAGCAACATCAACCAACGGATCAGGTTCAGGCGGTTTGGACGTATTGGCGTGGGAAAATGATCCCTACGCCCAAAGCCGGCCGACTAGACCGCCGGCTCTTGCTGCTCCCGTGGTCCGCCCCATTCCCGATCTCAATGCAAAGGCGCTGCCGGTGATGATTGCTGGATCGACGCCGAAGCCCCGGCGCTATAATGCTGGAACAACGGAGTTTCGTTACTGGACCGCTGCCGATGCGCTGCGTCGAACCGCCGATTTTTGGGCGCCGCTTTTGCCAAGTGGCACCAACTGGCACTCGACGGTAGGCACTCGTTTGCGCGTATCCCTCGACGTGGGTGAGGACCTGAATGCTTATTACGATCGCCGCGGGTTGGATTTCTTTCATGGTTCTGCGGGCAGGATGATCGTCTATTCGGGCGAGAGCCCCGACGTGGTGTGCCACGAATTTGGGCACGCTGTGCTCGACGCTTTGCGCCCGCAATTGTGGAACGCGGCCACAGCTGAGGCGGCTGCCTTTCACGAGTCTTTCGGCGACATGAGCGCGCTGCTTGCAGCGTTGCAGCTTCAATCCGTTCGCGAACGCGTCCTGCTCGACACGCAAGACCGTCTCTATCATAACTCGCAACTCTCGCGACTTGCCGAGCAGCTGGGTTGGGCCATCCGGCAAAGTTATCCCGACGCGGTGGAGAGCGACTGCTTGCGAAACGCGGTTAATTCATTTTTTTACAAAGATCCCACCGGTCTGCCTCCTGAAGCCCCGGCTTCACTGCTCTCTTCCGAACCGCATTCATTTTCGCGAGTATTTACAGGCGCTTTTTTTGAAGGTCTGGCCGGAATCTTCGATACGTTCGGTGCGGCAACGGAAAAAAATCTACAACAGGCGAGTGTGGACGCAGCAAAACTTCTGATCAAAGCGATCCAGACAGCGCCGGTAGTTCCGTCCTATTATAGCCAGATCGCCGCCGCGATGATGCGCAGCGCCCCGGTCACACATCACCAGGCGCTTGCCGGGGCGTTTATGCGACACGGAATTCTCTCGCCCGAATCTGCACACACCGCGGGAGTGGCCGGCCCGGAGTCGCCGCGCACGGTTGCAGGGATGGTAAATTTAGCTCAAGCCGCGGAAGACCTGCCCACTGCACCGATCGCCTGTTCCGAATACGGCCTCGGTATCGATTCGATTATGATGCATGTGGCCTCGCAGCCCAAGCGGTTTAACGTCGCCGGTGCAGCGCCAGAAGCAGGCTCTCTTACTCCGCCTGCGCATGATGAAGCAGCAAAGTCATTTCTGGAAGATTTGCTGCGACTCGGGCGCATCGATCTCAAAGCCGCTATTGGCAATCGTGCCGGTTTTCTTCTCCAGCATCCGCTGCGCAGAAAGACACATATGCTGGTAAAAATGTCTGGCGGGCTGGCGCTCAAACGCATCCATTTCGATTGCGGATTTGCTTGTGCATCCCGCCATGGTTAGGTTTGCATTGTGGCTGGCAAAAAACCGAAAAGCACCAAACAACGAAAAACGGAAGAGCGTTTCAAACAAGACTTGTTAAGCAGGGGAGAAGCTGTTGAGCGCGTGAACGGAAAACTTCCCCCTGGCGCGACCCATGAGATTGTTGGGAAGGACAGTAAAGGCAATCCGAAAATCGTGCGTCGACGTTTTTCCGCTTTCTAGACGCACCTCAAGCAAGTTTCGATCTCGATCGCTTTTTCGAGAAGCGGCACAACTGAGTCCCGCCTTCTCTTCGTGCTAAAAAGCCAGCGGCCTTTGCAGAACGCCCCAATCACGGTCTAGAGAAAATCGAGGAGCTGGCTACATATCGCGAAGGCAATTGCGGCAGCGGCAGTAAGATTGTAACGGCGCTCGCCGCGAGCGCCGGAGGCAATACACAGGCGGCTGACACAGCCGCCTCTACACCATTTCGCAATCAGCCGTCATGCTTCGCCGCGTGGCGTGGTTATTATGGTAGCGCGACCGTCCCCGGTTGCGTTCAATCCCGTTCGCAAGCGAGGCGCTTGCGCTACATTTGCCGCGCAGATCAGCCGATCTCGCTCGCCTTTTTCAAAATCGGCAAAACCGAATCCAATGAT
>QHRC01000034.1:5563-6393 GCA_003219995.1 Verrucomicrobiota bacterium | reverse complement strand
CCCTCTTTCCGCTGGCTTGTGCTCCGTAAAACAATTTGAGGCGCCGGCCTTTCTTCATCGGTGGCGGGTTGGCCGCAAAGGCGGCGCGCAATAAACGATTGAGGACACCGGTGCCAATGCGGGCGCGAGATTCGCGCTGAATTTTTGCGATAAGACCAAACAAGTTCTCAATGTTTTCGCCGGTGCGCGCCGATGCGACCAATACCGGCGCGTAATCGAGAAAGAAAAGCTTCTCGCGCGCTAAATCGACAAATTGTCTGATCGTTTGCCTTTCACCGCGGGTCGGTCCGCCAACCGAACGAACTCGTCCTGTGGCGGGTTTGACCAGGTCCCATTTGTTCAGGACGACGATCACAGATTTGCGCGCTTCTTGAATTAAGCCGGCAATCCGTTTGTCCTGCGCAGTGACACCGCTGATAACATCGATAATTAGCACGCACAGGTCCGCGCGGCGAATACTCCGCTCGGCGCGCATCACACTGAAAACTTCAACCGAGCTGGAGTGTTTACCGCGCCGGCGGATTCCAGCGGTGTCGATGAACAGAAATCGTTCGCCGCTCCGCTCGTATGAAATATCGATCGCGTCGCGAGTCGTACCCGGGAATTCGCTAACGATGGCACGTTCGCTGCACATGATGGAATTGATCACCGACGATTTGCCGACGTTCGGACGACCGATGATCGCGATGCTTAGCCGCTTCTCGCTTCTCGATTCTGGCTTCTCGATCTCTAACGCAGTCTCGGGCAAAAGATCGACAATCGTTTCGAGCAATTCGGAAATGCCGCGGCCGTGCTCGGCACTGATTGACAGGCTCCTTTCGAACCCAAGT
>QHRC01000034.1:4955-5495 GCA_003219995.1 Verrucomicrobiota bacterium | reverse complement strand
CACGATTGGCTTCTGAGACTTGCGCAGAGTCCGCGCGAGTTCCTGGTCAATCGGTGAAAGTCCTTCTTTTGCATCGACCACGAACAGAAGAAGATCGCTTTCGCGCGAAGCTTCCTCGGCGGCGTGACGCACTTGAGAGGTCAATTCCGTTTCGCCCACGCCCAAAATTCCACCGCTGTCCCAAAGATTGAACGGCCGCTCCGCGCCCGCGCAAATTGCCGAAAGCCGGTCGCGCGTGATGCCCGGCTGATCATGAACGATTGCGATCTTGCGGCCTATCAGGCGATTGAACAACGCCGATTTACCGACGTTCGGGCGACCGACGATGGCGACGTTCGGCGTTCCGCTTTGGCCGTTCATCGCACAGAAAAACCGAGGTCAGTCCCGTTTGGCGTGAGCGTGGCCTTCGGCCTGCAGTTGGCGCACACCATCCATCACGTAAACGATGCCGGAAACGAATGTGAAAATCCCGGCGACGATGACAACGAAGAGCAGGGGAAGAAAATGCAGCTGCAACATCACCCACGCGATCGCGCACAT
>QHRC01000034.1:0-4912 GCA_003219995.1 Verrucomicrobiota bacterium | reverse complement strand
CTTTGCCATTGAGCAAATGCAAGACAACCGCGCCGACGAGGATGACGGTGTCGCGGGTGATGACGAGAACGGGAAACCACGCAGGAAATCTTCCGTAATCCGGGTCAAGTTCGCTCCAGTTCGTGATACTCAACGTGATGATGCCGCTGAGGAGTAGCCCTTTGTCCGCGATCGGATCGAGAATCACGCCTAACGAGCTGCGTTGATTGTAGCGGCGCGCGACGTAGCCGTCGAGCCCGTCACTCACCGCAGCGAGCAGAAAAATGATGATTGCCGCAAGTCGCTGCCATTCAAGTGGTGCACCTCGCTGAATGCTTTGGCCGTAATAAATCGCCATCGTCACGAACGCCGGGATCATTAGAATTCGAACGACGGTGATTTTGTTGGCGGTGGTCATGGGAGCGCTCCAATCGTGAAATTGAAGTCTCAGCTACAAGTTGCAAGGGAATTTGACCGGCGCGAGCCTGTAGCGGCGCTCTATGAGCGCGCCGAGCCAAATGCGCTCCCGAGAATTTTCGGGGCCGCGACAATGGGGCGCGCGAAACTACGTCTCGAGAGTCGCGGAACTCGCTCCGGCTAGCGCTTCGTGCCGGCCTTCGCAGAATTCCTCGATCATCTTTTCGTTGAACGCCGGAATGTCATCAGGCTTGCGACTTGTGACCAGGCCGTTATCGACCACGACTTCTTCATCCACCCAACGCGCCCCCGCATTGCACATATCGGCCTTGATGGCCGGCCACGAAGTCATCTTTCGCCCGCGTACGAGATCGGCGCTGATCAACACTTGCGGTCCGTGACAAATCGCCGCCACTGGTTTGCTTTCGCGGAAGAAATGTCGCGTAAATTCGAGCGCACCTTCGTTCGAGCGCAGCGCATCCGGATTTAACAAGCCGCCGGGGATCATGAGCGCGTCAAACTCCTCCGGCCGTGCATCGGCGACGGTAAGATCGACATCGAACTTATCGCCTTTGTCGGCGTGATGTATTCCCTGGATTTGCCCCGGTTTCAGAGAAACGATCTTCGTCTCCGCTCCCGCTCCCTCCAGCGCAGCGCGTGGTTTTGTCATTTCTACTTGTTCGAAACCGTCCGCCACCAGAATTGCGACTTTTTTTCCATCCAATTTGCCTGCCATAAAATTTACACCAGTTGAAATTGTCTGAATATGCTCCTTCCGCAAAGAACCCCGTCTCTAATGATTACGCGTCGCGCCGGCTTTGCGGATGTAGCCGCTGCGGCGCAAAAAATCTTGGTCTGCGCAGCGACCCGCGTAGAGTTGCACGCATTGCGCCGATGTGGCGAAATGGCAGACGCAACGGACTTAAAATCCGTTCTCGCGAAAAGCGAGGTATGGGTTCGAATCCCATCATCGGCACCTCTGAAAACGCATTTTACCATGGGAAGTTCGCGAACACAGCGAGTTCAATCGATTCTGCAGGTTCGCGCATCAAAACGTACGGATTACTCGTTTATTTGCCAAGTTCCTCCAAGTGCAATTCCAGCGAGCACGCGGTTGCGCTTCATGGCATATATTACAATTTCTGCCGGAATCACCAAACATTGGAAGTCATACCAGTAATAGAAGCGGAACTGACCGATCATATTCGGGACTTGGAGAAAATTATCACCTTGCTAGAACCAAGTGCAGTCTAATCTTTCCGTGTATGAGATACACACCGCCGACCGTTAAGCTGCCAATCCCCCCTGAGAAGATCGACGGACAGAGTGTGACGTTCAGGCCGGTGAGGGACGGAATAGATTTGGAAGTATCGGGTGTAATGCAAGTCATCAAAGGCGAGAACGGATTCAATGTGAACGCTTCGTACATCGTTAGTCAGAATCCACCGCTGTGTCGCGTTTATTGGTTCGATCAGTTTGAAATCGATGCAATCGCCAAGTCGGCGGTCAAAGAAAAGCGACGCATCCTGATTGTTGATGACGACCGCGAAAGCACCCGCCTCGTCAAAATACTTCTCGAAAGGACCGGCTGCTATCTCGTGCGCGAAGAGAACGATGCTCCTAAGGCTCATCAAACTGCCCGGAATTTTAGGCCGGATCTGATCTTGCTAGACATATTGATGCCAGCGACAGACGGCGGCGAAGTAGCGGCACAAATCGAGGCCGACCCGGAATTGCAGAGAACGCCGATTATCTTTCTCACCGCGCTAGTCACGAAACCTGAGACGAAGGCTGGCGTCCGCATCCAAGGGCATCCATTGCTCGCCAAGCCGATCAAGATTCCCGAGTTGATCAATAGGATTGAAGAAAATCTGCCCACGCATGCTGCTTATGAAAGATAAACAGTTCGTGAAGCCATCGGCCTCACTCGATACTTACCGATTGACTTAAAATCCGTTGGGCTTTAAACCCGTGCCGATTCGGGTCCGGCCATCGGCAGAATATTACTAACGTTTCCGCACATCCGAGTTGTCGATCCAATGCCCGCCGAACACTCACTCTTCATTCCTATTATTCTCGGAACAACGCGCCAGGGCCGCGAAAGCGAACATGTCGCGCACCTTGTTTTCGAACAAGCTAAGAAGCGCGCCGGTGTTGACGTAGAATTGGTCGATGTACGCGAGCTTCCCATGCGCCTGGACGATGCCGGCGAGCAAATGAAAGACCCGAAGTTTTCGGCAACGATCGAACGCTGCGACGGCCTCGTCATCGTCACACCGGAGTATAATCATGGTTACCCAGGACTTTTAAAACACGCGCTCGATATGAATCTGAAAGAATACATTCACAAAGCCGTGGGAATTTGCGGCGTCTCGGCCGGAGCGGTTGGTGGTGCGCGCGTAATCGAAAATCTTTTGCCGGTCCTGCGCGAGTTAGGTCTCGTTACGATTTTCGAGGACGTGAACTTCGGAAAAGTCGGAACCCTTTTCGATGAACGCGGACGGCTGCTTGATGAAAACTATGTCCGGCGGGTGGACAAATTTCTCGACGAACTGATCTGGATGGCACGTGTGCTGCGGCATGGGCGCGAAAACATTGCGCCGGTCTGACCCGGACGGCCTATTTGTCGATGGAAAAAACGATGGAGAGTCGAATGGCTCGACTCGGAATCCGCGAATCGGATTTGAAAGAAAGCTTTACGCGATCTTCCGGGCCTGGTGGCCAGAACGTAAACAAGGTCGCAACCGCGGTAACCTTGCGCCATCGGCCAAGTGGAATCAGCGTGACGGTGCAGGATTCGCGATCGCAGGCACAAAACCGGAAACTCGCGCGCGAACGACTGCTCGACGCGATCGACCAGGTTCGCGAACAACGACGTGCCGCGGAAGTGGCGCATCAAGAAAAAGCGCGCCGTCGCAAATCACCACGACCGCGCGCGCTCAAAAGAAAAATCCTCGAGTCCAAGCGCAGACGCGCTGAGTTGAAGCGGCAGCGTGCTAAGATCGACAATCGTTAAGATCGGGATAACAAAGTGCCTTCCGCACCTTTTAATACATCTGCGAAAACAACTTGCGACGAATCCTTCTTGGAACGATCAACTTCACCTATGAAAAAACTTATTATTCTTACGCCGGTCCTTGCACTTCTTGCTATGATGCTCCTGAACTCCTGCGCCTCGCAACCCGCTGAGACGACCACGACTACGACGACGCAAGAAACGGTGGCCCAGCCGACGACTACTACTACTACGATTGAACAGCCTAGAACCTCGGGCGGCCGTTACTAGGCACGCATGAGTCGGGTTGAACAAAGGAACATGCCAGGCGCGTGTTCCTTTGTCCTAACGTTGATCTGCGGTGCGGTCCGCAGATCATAGCAAAGCGTTTGGTTTACGATTTCTCGGCCGGCGTTTCCGTCGTTTCTGCTTCCTCTTCAGCCTGACTAACGACCGGCGCGATGGCCTGCAGTTTTTCGGCGCCGCGCAGATCCATCAGCTTGACCCCCATGGTATTTCGGCCAACGACCCGGATCTCCTTTACCCGCGTTCGGACCATCTGGCCCTTGGTTGTGATGAGCATGAGCTCGTCTTTGTCCGTGACAGTCAGCGCGCCGACAACGTTGCCGGTCTTTTCGCCGGTCTTCATCGTGATGATTCCCTTGCCGCCGCGTCCTTGTTTGCGGTAATCATCGAACGGCGTCCGCTTGCCGATGCCGTTTTCGCCGGCGACGAGGAGCATCGCGTCTGGATCGACGATCGCGATCGCGACGACGTGATCTTTCTTGTCCGGCCGAATTCCCCATACCCCCACCGTGTTGCGCCCTTGATCGCGCAATTGTTCTTCGTGAAAGCGCAGGCTCATTCCTTCCCGGGTGATGAGCACGATCTCGTTATTTCCGTTTGTCAGCTTGGCATCGATCAAGCGATCGCCTTTTTCAATTTGAATGGCGATGATGCCCCCTTTGCGCACGTTGCGGTAATCCGAGAGATTGGATTTTTTGACGATGCCCGATTGCGTCGCGAACACGATGTGAAGGTTTTCGTCCCACGTTTGATCGACAGCGTTCGCGCCGGTGCCCGATTTCTTTGACTGAACGCGAATGGTCGCGGCGATTTTTTCATCGGCACGCAGTTCCAAAATATTAGCGATCGAGCGTCCTTTGGCAGCGCGCCCCATTTCCGGAATTTCGTAAACTTTTTCCACATAGGCCCGCCCCGATTCGGTGAAGAACATCAGATAGTCGTGGGTCGTGGCTGTGAACAGATGCTGGACGAAATCGCCTTCTTCTTCCTCAGTCGCGCCTTCACGCGTGGACATGCCGATGACGCCTTTTCCGCCGCGACGCTGCGCGCGAAACGCGCTCACGGCTGTGCGCTTGATAAAGCCGCCGTGGGTAATGCTAATGATGCAGCCCTCGTTCGCGATCAGGTCCTCCATGTTGATCTCGGCTTCGTCCGGTGCTAGCTCGGTCAGCCGCGCTGAGCCGTATTTGTCGCGAATTTCACGGAGCTCTTTTT
>QHRC01000047.1:2226-17591 GCA_003219995.1 Verrucomicrobiota bacterium | reverse complement strand
AAAATGAATCCCGGTGAACGGTTCGAGATCGGGCGGCGATCTTCGCCACTCGACCCGATCCGCAAATTGGCCGAGCGTTTGTGATTGTCGATCTTGCAAAACGGGAAACGGTTCGATGATCCGATAGCGCAAGGCTTCGAAGAATGCCGGCTGGAATTTGCGGATCGCTCCGAGCACATCGCGCGCGAAGTCGCCGTGATGCGCGCCTTGTTCGGCGATGATGAAATTGTCGACCTGACCGAGCCGCTGCCAGATCTGCACGAATTGCGCGGCCAGCAATTGTCCGAAGAGCGGCCCCACGCTTACGCTCGTGAAATAATCGCCGCAACGGCCAATCGCGGCTCGGCCGGACGCATAATAACCGTATTTCGGGTGATAAAGCGCCTGCTCCATGAACCAGGCAAACGAGACCTGACCGTGATTGCGGATTTGGTCGCGAATCAAAGTAACGAGCGGAGAGTTGTCGCTGGACATTTCGGGAAGGGTTAAAACTGTTACAAGGTTACAACGTTAAAACGGAGGGATCACAATCGGTTCAACCATTCAAGTCTTGTAACTTTTGTAACTTTTTAACTTCCGTTTAAATTGCGCAACCTTGCCTCCGTTTCGCTATCTAAAGACCGAGACGCAATATTTGCGACCGCCGCCGGGCTACCGTTTTCGGCACCCGTGGTACGTTACGCCGCAAATCTACGTCCCGATCGCCATTGGGATCGTGTTGATCAGCGCTTTCGCAGTCTACGCTTTGATCCTTGTCTCCGAGGTTAAAAGCAGGGCCGCAAGTTTCGACCTGAGCAAACTCGAACAAATGGAATCGGCCAGTGTGATTCTCGATCGAAACGGCAAGATCTTTGGGCAAATCTATGTCGAAAACCGGGAGACTGTGCCTTACGATCAGTTGCCGCGCGACCTAGTCAATGCCGTCGTCGCTGTGGAGGACGCGAAATTTTATCGGCACAGCGGCTACGATTTGTTCGGCATCGTTCGCGCGGCGCTGAAAAACTTCGCCGCCGGCCACGTGCGGCAGGGTGCGAGCACAATTACTCAGCAACTCGCGCGCAACAGTTTTTCGCTCAAGGAGAAAACATTTCGCCGCAAGCTGCTCGAAATTTTTCTGGCCCGCCGGATTGAGGAGAATTTCGGCAAACAGAAGATCATGGAGCTTTATTTGAACCGAATTTATTTCGGCGGCGGGCTTTACGGAGCGGAAGCCGCGGCGCGCGGTTATTTTGGCAAACCGGCGCGCGAGATGTCGCTGGCGGAATGCGCCACGCTCGCTGGTTTGATCAAAAGCCCAAATAGACTATCGCCGTGGAGCGATCGAGCGGCATCACGGGACGCGCGCAATTACGTGCTCAGTCGCATGCGCGATCTCGCTTTGATCGACAATGCCAGACACGCCAGCGCGCAAGGCGAAGATCTCGTCATCGGGAACCGCCAAAATGCGCAGGGGCAAACGTACGCGGTCGATTACATCCGCCAGAAAGTGATCGAGGCCGTCGGTTGGGACCGCGCCATGAACGAAGGATTTCGCATTCACACCACGATTGACGCCGATCTGCAAAAAGTGGCGGAGGATTCACTGCGCGAGAATTTGGACAAGGCCGAGCAACATGCCGGTTACAATCATCAGACCTACGCCGACTACGCCGCGACTTTTAAGAAGGCGAAATCGAGCAACACGATAGCTAGCTTGCCGGCCCCGGAATATTTGCAAGGCGCGGTCATCGCGCTCGACAATCAGACCGGCGGCATTCTCGTGCTGGTGGGCGGGCGCGATTTCGAGCACAACCAATACGATCGCGCCTTGCAAGCGAAGCGGCCGGCCGGCACGGCAATGAAGCCGTTCGTTTACGCAGCGGCCTTTGAAGAAGGAGAAATGTATCCGGGAACGGTCGTGGAAGATTCCGCGCTCGATAATCGCGCCGTCATGATCGGCGGAACGACTGGAATTTTGGGCGAGTGGGGACCGGAGAGCGAAGAGAATCGGTACGAAGGCGCGATCACGGCGCGGCAGGCACTCGCCAGATCGAAAAACGGCGCCACCGTTCGGATCGGCATGGACGTCGGGCTCGATAATGTCATAAAACTTTGCCGCACCGCTGGAATTCGCTCCGAATTGCGGCCCTATCCAGCCACGTTTTTAGGCAGCAGCGAGATAACACTAGGCGAACTGGCCCTTGGCTACACTATTTTTCCGAACGGCGGCTGGCGCCCAATCGCGCCGCACATTTTAGAACGGATCGAAGAAAAGGACGGCACCGTCTGGCATGCGCAACGGGAACAGGCCAAGAGGCAAAACGTGATAAAGAAAGAAACTGCCTACGAAGTGCACTCCTGCCTGGTCGACGCGCTCGAATCCGGCACAGGGAAAGCGGCATACTCGCAATTTGGTTTGAAAAAAATTCCAGCAGCCGGAAAGACCGGCACCGCTTACGATTTTACCGATGCGCTTTTTGCCGGATACGACAGCGCGTTGACTTGCGCGGTCTGGGCCGGGTTCGATAAGCCGCAAAAGATTTATCGCGGCGCGTTCGGTCGCGAGCTGGCGCTGCCGGTGTGGGTCGATGTCATGAACGCTTCGGCTGAGCGTTACCCGGCGAAACAAATTCCGCAGCCATCCACGCTGAAGAAGATCGAGATTTGTTCCCGGTCCGGCTCGCTCGCGACCGATAAATGTTACGACACGGTCAAAAGTGCGAGCGGCGAATCGGTCCAGAAACGCACGACCTATCTGGAGATCGCGACCGAAAAACAAAAGCCGACTCAGCTGTGCAATATTCATGGCGACGCAAGCGCGCGTCTGGTGCGCGATTTGCCCGAAAGCGAATTCCCTCGCGCGACCGCCGCTGTTGATGTGAAGGAAGTGCAGCCGGTCATCGTGAAAAGCCCCGCACTGCTCGCGGACAAAGATCCTTACAACTCCGCGAAACCGCCGGTGAAAGCAGAAGAAGTCGCCGAAAAAGAACCGGTGCAAAAAGAAGCGGCCGCAAAGACCGACATTAAAACTACCGACGATGGCAAACCGATTTTGAAAGCGATCCCGGTCGAGCCGCAGGATGAGAAACCTGTCGAAATCCGACGGGCGCAGCCGGTCGGGCCATTGGATGAAGTGCCAGACGACTCGCTCTTGAAGGCCGCGACGCCACCTCCCGAAACCGATCTCGGCGACTAAACATGGCGTCGCGCGCCGCAGATGACTTTCGTTTGGCCGTTCTCAATCCGGGCGGACGCGACCCAGAACAAGATTTTCGAGACGGTGCCGGCCCGGTCGAACAAGGACATCCCCCCGTCAACTTCCACGGTTACGCGGCCTGCACGCGCGGCTCTTTTCATCACGACACGCAGCGCGCGATCGTGGAGAAAACGCCAGTCCTTCTCCTGTTGCGCGGCGATTTTCGAACTTCAGAGCGCGCACTAAACGAACTGAAAAAGCACGGGCGGACTGTCGCCGTGTCCTTGAAAGAGACCGGGCTGCATCAAATTGCGCAGCAATTGTGCAATCCGGCGAAGTTGGCGCGCTTTATGAAAATCGCCGCACAAGCTGATGGCTGCATCGCGACGACCCCGGAGGCTGCGGAAATCTATCGGCGCGCCCGCGGGAATCGCGATCCGGCCACCGTTGCTTTTGTTCCGACGCCCTATCCGCTGGAAGATCGACAATGGAATTTTTCCGTGCCGCCCGACCGGCAATCGGGAATTTTTGTCGGCACCCGCGATTGGAATGTACCGTCACGCAATCACTTCGCGGCACTGCTGGTGGCGCGACAGCTTTGCGAGGCGACCGGCGAGCAGGCCAGCGTCGTCAATTTGGATGGACGCAAACCCAGACGATTGCTTTCCGAATTGAAATTTCCCGCTGGAAAATTGCGGGTGATTGAGAAACGAAAACCGTACGCGGATTATTTGCGCGACGTCGCGAAGCATAAAATCGTTTTACAACTCGACCGTAGCCGAGTGCCGGGACAGGTCGCGGGTGACGCGCTTCTTTGCCGGATGGTTTGCGCGGGCGGAGACGGCGCGATTGAACGAATCGCGTTTCCAAAAACCTGTGGCGAGGGGCGCACGATCGACGAAATCACTTCCATCGCGCTGGAGTTGTTGAACAACGTTGATTCCCGCACCGCGATCGTGGCCGAATCGCAACAGAGCGCGCTGGAGCAGCTTTCCTTTGAGACCGTGCGAACCCAGCTCGCAAACTTCTTCACGCGACTTGTGTTTTAGCGACGGTTGTGTCAACCGCCGAACCAATAGATCAGGCGCTTGGCCCAAGCGCCTCTACATCTGGCTGAGGTAAATCTCCTCCAGTCTGCGCACCTGCGCGGGTTGAGCAAATTTTGCCGCGACGGCAGCCGCACCTTCGCGCGCGAGCCGCGAAAGAAGATGTCGATCTTGCGACGCGTCGAGCAAGGCGCGGGCGAGTGCTTCGTGATCGCGCTCGGGAACAAGAACCCCGCTCGTGCCATGCTCGATCGCTTCCGGAATCCCGCCATGCTGCGTCGCGAAAACAGGCAATCCGCTCGCCATTGCTTCCAGCATGGAGTTTGGAACGCCTTCCTGGTTTCCGTCCCGACCAGTTTCGCTCGGGTGAAGGAAAATGTGTGACGCATAAAAAATCTTCCGCAATTCTTCCTGGGAAATAAAACCGGTAAACGAAACGCAGTTCTCGATTTTAAGCTCTCGCGCCAATTCCTGAAGCTCGCCCAAGAGCGGCCCTTCGCCGGCGATGGTAATTGTCGATCTTGGATAGAGCGCCGCGAATTTAGCGAACGCGCGCAAACTTGTGGACAGGCCTTTTTTCTCGATTAAACGACAGGCTTGGACAAATCGCCATTCGCTGTTTTGCGGAAGGTCGCGCTCACGAAATGGAAATTCCTCTAACGGGATTCCGGTGCGCACGATGTCGATCTTATGTTCGTCGCACCCAAGATCGACAACGGCACGGCGCAACGATTCTGAGCGCACCAATACGCGCCCGATCGCGGCAAGCATTTCTTTCGTTGCTTCGCGATAGGCCGGTTTGTCCATGTCGACTAAAACATCCGCGCCGTGAAATGAAACGATCGATGGTTTTGGCCAGGCGTGAATCAGCGGCAGAAGGTGCACGGCGATATGGCCGAAAAAAATGTGCAGGAGCTGCGCGTCGGCGCGCTCCAGAGTCGCGAGCAACGCGCGCCGTTCCCTCCCCGAGATTCGCCATGGCTCATCGTGCAGTTGTCGAAACCAAAACCTCCGCAGAAAATGGATTGGCCCTTTCCCAACGATGTCAATCTTATCGAATGGAAACTGGGCGGCGTTCTCACGCTTCCGCGCGATGACGAATGGCCGCACCCGCCGGAGCGCGCTGATTTGTCGGTAGATGTGCAGCATCTCCGGCTTGAGAAATGTGGCGCAATAACACGCAACGACCGGACGCGAATCAGCATTAGAATTCAACGCCGAACGCTCAGCTCCCAACGTGGAACTTCAAATCTTTTTAGAAAAAGATTTCGAAAAGCTTAATACCCTTCCACTTTCCTGTTTCCGGATCGATGACAACACTTTGCTCCGCCGTGCCGTATTTGGCGGGCGCTCTCGGGTTGAGCATCTGGAGGGGATTGCCCCCGCGGATGGCACGGGGGATGACGCCCTGGACGTTTTTCCGGTAGATCGGTGGGGGCGGGGCGGGCTTCCTTACCGCCTGACCCCTAATCGGAGCGGTCAAAGTTGCAGGCGCCGCCATGCCAGCGACCGCCGTTATAATTAATAGCCCAAAGGCCAGATAAGTTTTCATAATCGGTTTCCCTTCCAGTCGGGGCGCGCAAGTTCTTGCCGGTTACAACGCCTCGGCTCACTATATATGATTCGATGGACTACCTTGAAAAGGCCGCACGTGTCCTGGAAATCGAGATCTTCGAGCTCCAGCGGCTGCGCGATCGTTTGAGTGAGAATTTCTCTCATGCTGTCGAGTTAATCAAAGAGGCGGTCGATGCGCGAGCTAAAGTTGTGGTCGTCGGTGTGGGAAAATCGGGACACATCGGCAGTAAGATCGCATCCACTCTCACCAGTACCGGCTCGCCCGCTGTGGTGCTCGATTCGCTAAACGCGTTGCACGGCGACCTCGGGATGGTGGCCGACGGCGATGTCGTCCTCGCACTGAGCGCGAGCGGCGAGACCGAGGAACTTCTGCGCATTCTGCCTGCGATCGCCCGCTTTCAGGTAAAGATTATCGCCGTTTGCGGCGATCCCAAATCGACCCTTGCGAAAAACGCGCATGTTTTTCTCGATGTGAACATCGAACAGGAAGCATGTCCGCTCAATCTCGCGCCGACCTCGAGTACGACAGTCATGCTCGCGCTGGGCGACGCGCTGGCCATGGTGCTGCTCGAGGCGCGCGGTTTTAATAAAGAGGATTTTGCAAAATTTCATCCCGGAGGCATGATCGGACGCAGCCTTCTCGTACGCGTCCATCAAATCATGCGGCCGCGTGAATCGATGGCGCTCGTCTCGCCCAATACGCCGATTCGCGAAGTATTGAAGGCAATGACCAGCGTCCGCGCCGGCGCCGCCGTTGTGGCAGGCGAAGATCGACAATTACTCGGCATTTTTACGCACGGCGATTTTGTGAGAAATTTTCAATCCGACTCGAAGGTCGGCGAACGCCTGGTGGCCGACTTGATGACGCTCAATCCCGTGACCGTGCACAAAGACAAGCTGGCGGTCGAAGTTCTCAATTTGCTTGAGCGCCATCGCATCGACGACCTCGTCGTGGTGGATGACGATAAAGTGCCGGTTGGCATTGTCGATTCGCAAGATCTGACGCGGCGGAAGTTGCTTTGATGACCGGGGCGTGCAAACGTCGCCGCTCTTCGTTTTTCTACTTTCTACTTTCAAATTTAAACTTTCTTCACCATGGCCGCAGCCAACGATCTCCGCAAAGGGATGGCGATAAAGTACAATGGCAACACCGCCATCGTGCTCGAAGTGCATCACCGGACGCCGGGAAATTTGCGCGCTTTCGTCCAGGCGATCATCCGTTACATCAACACCGGCAAGAGCGCCGATGTTCGCTTTGGCTCGACCGACAAAGTGGAATTGGTCGAGATCGAGCGAAAGCAACTCGAGTTTAGTTACAAAGACCGCAACGGATTTCATTTCATGGATCCGGAGACCTACGAGACAATCACGCTGCAGGAAAATTTCCTCGGAGAGGCCAAAGATTATCTCGTCGAAAACCTTTCGGTTCAGGTTCTTTATGCTGAAGGCAAGCCCGTTCAGGTTGAATTGCCTGCGTCCGTGAATCTTAAAATTGTCGAGTCAGCCGAAGGCGTGCGCGGCGATACTGCGAGCAACGTGACCAAGCCAGCCGTGCTCGAGACCGGAAAAACGATCAATGTTCCGCTCTTCATCAAAGAAGGCGAAACCATCAAGATCGACACCCGCACCGGCGCCTACATGGGCCGGGCCTAGGTAGAGACGCGTCTCCGAGGCCTCCGTAGAAAATTTTCTTACCGCGGTATATTTCAATTCGTCGGACGGCTCGGAAAGCCATCCCTACCATTCAAATTGTCTTTCCCAAATCCGCGCTCATCTGTCTAAGTTGTGCCCAACTTGGCGGCGAAGAATCAAAGATCGACAAGACACCGCGGGCGGACATCCACGCGCCGCGTAAAGCGCGTTCGTTACGTGGTCGCAACCACGCGCGGCTACGCGGAACAGAATTCGTTAACAGTGCCGACAAAATGGCTGAAGTTTATTGTCGCGATTTTCCTTCTGCCTCTCTGTGCGGTTTTTACACAAACATTTTTCACCGCGTTCGCGCGCGCGACCGTGGCGCAACGGCTCTGGGCCGGTGAAGAATTCTGGTTCTTCTCGCTCGGCGCGCTGCTTTGGCTGATTGCATTCTTCGGTTTGCCGCGTCCAATCGTTCTTTACGTTTTCGGACATGAACTGACCCATGCGCTGTGGGTTTGGCTGATGGGCGGACGCGTCAGCCGGTTTCGGGTGGGACGCGAAGGCGGCCACATCGTGACCGATCGCAGTAATTTCTGGATCGCGCTCGCACCGTATTTTTTTCCGCTCTACAGCATCCTCGCGATCGCGGCTTACGGAATTTCCAGTTTATGTTTCAACGTGCAGCCCTACGGCCGATTGCTTTACACCGTAATCGGCGTCACCTGGGCGTTCCATTTCACATTCACCTGCTGGATGGTTCCCAAAAGCCAAACCGATTTGCGCGATCACGGCACCTTCTTCTCGCTTGTCGTGATTTATCTGATGAACCTGACGCTACTCAGCGTGATGCTCGTACTCGCTTCATCGCACATCACGTTCACGAGCTTCGGCGCCGATCTGGCCACGAACATCGGCAACTTCTCACACTGGCTTGTCGATCTGGTCGAGGGACTCAGGTAGGGGCGATTAACCTCAATCGCCCGCGGGCGGTTCGGGTAACCGCCCCTACCTCGCATTTGTGATCGCCGCAAACGGCAAGATCGACAATCCGTCTGCAAGATTCAAACGGCGGCCATCAAAAGGGATTTGGCGACCGGTGAAAATTTCGCGGACGGAATCCAGCGAAAGCGACTCGGGCAATTCAACCGCCGTATCTTTCCATTTCTCGCCGACTGGCGGAAAACCAATCCGCCATGAAAGCCGCGGCGCAACCACGACGATCCATTGGCCATCTAATTCTCGTGCGAAACTGATGCCGCACTCGGCAAACGTTCCGCTCGTCCCCAGGGGCAAATAGCTTCCGCGCCGGAAAAGATCGACATGTTCGCTCCGAAATTGCAGCGCTCGCTGCGTCAGGAACATCTTGATCCGGCCGTCGGGCCAAAGATCGACAAGTTCCCGCGGGTTTGCCTGCGCGATTTGGGCCAGTATCTCGCGACGATGTTCGTACTCGACAGGACGCCGGTTGTCCGGATCGACCAGAGAAAAATCCCAAATCTCGTTACCCTGATAAATGTCGGGCACGCCCGGGGAAGTCAGTTTAAGGAGCGCCTGAGTGAGCGAGTTGATCGCGCCAAGCCGGGCAATCTCTTTCGCTACTGAAAGAAAACCGGGAAGAAATTTGGCCTTGGGCGACGCTTCCAGAATCCTCACCACAAAATCACGCATCGCGCCGAGCCATTCTTCATTTGGCTGAATCCAGCTCGTATTGATTTTCGCTTCATTCAGGGCTTTCGCCATGTAGATCTGAATGCGCTCGATGTATTCCAGCGTCGAGTTCTCCTCCGGTTCGCCCGATGTTTGGATTGGCCAGGTCCCGAGCAAAGTTTGATACAGCAGATATTCCTCGTTCGCGTCCGGGGCCTCCGCATCGTTGACGCTGCGTTTCCAACGGCGGTTGGCGATGCGCCAGCGCGCCAACGACCGCCGCCAAAGCTCCGGTATTTCCGAAATGGCGATCATTCTCGCGCGCACATCTTCGCTCCGCTTGGTGTCGTGGGTGGAAGTCGCCAGCAGCGTCGCCGGCCAATCGCGTTGCCGATTCAAATTGCGCTCGTGAAATGCATCCACGCTCAACCCGAATTGCTGCGGTTCGCCGCCGACTTCGTTTAACGCCGCCAGCCGGTTGTAAATGTAAAACGCCGTGTCCTCGACCCCTTTGGCCATGATCGGCCCGGTGGCCTGCTGGAACTTGAGGACAAACTGGGTGTGCGCGGCGCGCGCGTCCTCATCGAGATTTTCCGGAAAACGGAAGAGCAATATGTCGCGCACAAAATTGAAGACCGATTCTTCGATCACCGGATTCCGGCGCTTGGCGGCGGCCACCGCGCGTTCGATAACTTGCCGATCCTCGTCGCTCACCGGCTGGCCCGGGGCGAGATACGTTCGATAAACGGGAAAGCAGGCGATCGTCTCGCGCACGGCGCGAGCGAGGGCTTCAAGCGTGAAATCGCGATACCAGCGATTTTGCTCTGACAGCCGGTCGACCATGTTGCCAAGAACATCGACATCGTTGGCCAACGCCAATCGCATCACGAGGAGCTTCTTCGCATAAACGAGATGGCCGAAGTGCAAAGAGTGCCCGAGGAAACGATGGAATGTCTTTGTTATCGCAGTTTCGGCGGAGGAATCGACCAGGAGCTGAGTCACCTGGCTCGCGAAGTCGTAGCCGGTTGTACCATGCACCGGCCAACCTTTCGGGAGCGTCTCGCTGCCGGTGAGAATTTTCTCGAGCACCATGTAGATGGCGCGACCATCGTGGGGCAATGCGATCCCAAGGGCCTCCGCGCAACGCTGCTGCAATTTTTCGAAATATTCCTGCGGCAAATAAAGACCGTCCGGATGATCGACGCGTAAGCCGGTGACCGCGCCGGCGCGGACAAGATCGACAAGTAACTGGTGGGTCGCTTCAAAAACCTCCGGCAACTCCATGCGGATTGCCGCCAGATCGTTGACATCGAAAAACCGGCGATAATTAATTTCTTCCGCCGCCACCCGCCAGAATGCCAGACGGTATGATTGGGCGTTGAGCAGCTCATCGAGCGCGTCAAAGCTGCGCGCATCACCGGGTTTGCCGTTGATTTGCCGCACTGCTTTTTCGATCGCCTGTTGGACTTGTGGCGCCTCCTGACAACGACGTTCCAGCCGACGCTTGACGATTTCCTTCTCGCGAGCGCGCTCCGCGATTCGCTGCGGATTGGTCTCCGTGCGCTTCGGCAGATATTCGAGCGCGGTCAGGATGCTTTGGAATTCGGCATAAAAATCTTCTTGCTTATATTTGGCCAGATTTTGCCGTGCGATCTCCAAAATGTGCCGATAAGTGCCGGGCGCGATCGGTAGCCGGCGATCGTAGTAGGAAAGATAAAAAGCGCCTTCTTCGAAACGGACCTGGAGCTCGCCCCGCTCGAGCACGCGTCCGTATTGATCGCTCAAAATCGGCAGCAGAACCTTGCCGCGCAGGTCGGACTTGAGTGGCTCCCATTCGATGTCGAAGTAAGGCGCGTACATCGAGCTGGGTCCATTTTCGAGCACATCCATCCACCATAGATTGAGGGGCTCGGCGATACCCATGTGGTTGGGCACGAAATCGAGCACTTGACCCATCCGGTGCGCGTGCAGCTCGGCAATCCAGGCATCGTACTCTTCGCGCGAACCAATCGCGGCGTTGAGCTTATTGTGATCGCTAATTTCGTAGCCATGCAAACTGTCTGCCCGCGCCTGAAAATAGGGCGATGAATAGGCGTCGCTCACACCGAGGGCGTGTAAGTAGGGGACGACTTCGCGTGCCTGCGCAAAAGTAAACTGCCGGTTAAATTGCAATCGGTAAGTGCAACTGGGAATGCGCGGATGTTGTTGCTTTGTCATGTCGAGCGAAAAGGTTAGACTCAATTAACACAATACGCAGGTCATCCCGAGCGAATGCGAGGGACCCCACAAACGTTCCGGTTGCGTTCTTGTGTTGATTGGGTGCTCCAAACCAACTGAGAGGTCCTTCGCTCCGCTCAGGATGACACGCCGCGGCGTGTCACATCTTCTCGGGCGCTTTGATTCCGAGAAGATCGAGACCTCGCTCCAAAATTCGTCCGCCCAGACCGCACAACGCCAGCCGTGAGCTGCGCGCCGGCTCTTCCGATTTCAAAACCGGGCAGGCTTCGTAAAAAGCATGGAAGCTATTGGCCAGCTCGAATAAATAATTCGCCAGGACGTTCGGGCGAAAATCGTTCAGGACTTGCGGGACAACTTCGCCAAATTGGCAAAGACGTTTCGCGAGATTAATCTCGGGAGGATCCACCAGAACGAACTCCCCGATCTCTGTAGCCACGGCGCTCTGTCGACGTGTCTCGCCCTGACTGAGCGGGGCGGCTACATCCGCTTTGCGAAAGATCGAGCGAATCCTGACGTAAGCGTTTTGCAGATACGGCGCGGTGTTTCCCTGCAAGGACAACATTCGGGCCCAGGAAAAAACGTAATCCGTCATCCGATACTGCGACAGATCGCTGTACTTGACGGCCCCGATTCCAATCTTGTGCGCGATGTCGATCTTTTCCGCGTCACTCAAGTCCGGATTTTTTTCATCAACAATCGCGCGAGCGCGTTTGCAAGCCTCATCGAGCAATTCGCGCAATGGCACATTCTCGCCAGAACGCGTTTTCATCAGCTTGCGGTCTTCGCCCAGGATGCTGCCGTGCGTGATATGGCGAAAATCGGCTTTGTAACCTTCGCGGCGCGCGATCTCGAAGATCTGCCGGAAATGCAATATCTGCGGCGCGCCCGTCACAATCCAGATCGTGTCCGCTTTCAAATCGTTGATGCGATAGTCAACCGTCGCGACGTCGGTGGTCGCGTAGTTGAAACCGCCGTCACTCTTGCGAATAATGCAGGGCTTGTCCGCCAGCTCGGGAATATCGCGGAAGAAAACGCAGACGGCGCCTTGGCTGATTTCTGCGATGCTGGATTTGAGCAATCGATCGACCACTTCAGCCAGCCGATCGTTATAAAAACTTTCACCGCGCTGGATATCGTAATGAATATCGAGCAGCGCATACGCGCTCTCAAAGTCCCGCGTCGACAAATTGACGCATTGTTTCCAAATCGACAAATTCTCCGGATCGCCCGATTGCAGCTTGACCAGCTCCTGCCGGCAGGCCTCGCGCACGGCCGGATCGATTGTCGATCTTTCATTGGCCTCTTTGTAAATGCGGACCAGCTCGGCAATCGGATCGCGCGCCAGGGCTTGTCCATCGAGCAAATTTTTCCAGCCGTAAATCACCATCCCGAACTGCGTGCCCCAATCGCCGATGTGATTGTCGCGGATGACATCGTGACCGAGAAATTGCGCAATCCGGGCCAGCGCATCGCCCAGCACAGTGCTGCGGATGTGCCCGACGTGCATCGGCTTGGCCACGTTGGGCGATCCGAAATCGATCACGATCCGTCTTGGCGACCTTGCCCTGGCGACGCCGAGCCGTTCGTCCTGGCAAAGTTCGAAAGCTTTCTTCGCGATCGCAGCGGCCCGCAATTTGAAATTGATAAAGCCGGCGCCGGCCACAGTGGGCGTTTCGCTCCACTCGCCGACATCGAGCTGAGCAATGATTTTTTCGGCGATAGTTTTCGGATTCTCACTGCGCTGTTTGGCCAGAACGAGCGCGGCATTGGTTTGATAATCACCGAAACGCGGATCCGTTGCCGGGGTTAAGTCACCCGTACTGGGAAAGCCTGTTTTCGCGATGGCCTCAGAAAGTTTCTTCTCGAGAAGTGATTGAAACGTTTCCATGATTGGTCAACCGGAGAGATTGTAGCCGCTTCGCTCTGCGAAGCGAGAAGGTGGACCAAGCAGTCCCTTGCTCGATGTTAAATTGGCCCCGAAGACATTCGGGGCATTTATTTTAGCATCGCCCGCAGAGCGGCCGATCCACCTCCCGGCATCGTCGCGAGCGGGCTGACTACGCTTTTTGCGAGCCGCTGAGAAAGATCGACAAAATTTCTTCGCTCGATTTGGCCGCGGCCAGACTCTCGCGGACGGCGCGATCGTTCAAAAACTTCGCGATCGACGCGAGCGTGCGTAGATGGGTTTGAAATTGGTTTTTCGGCACGATAAAAAGGACGACAAATTTGACGGGCGCATTATCAAGCGCATCGAATTCGATGCCGGTTGTCGATCTTCCAAACGCCGCGACCACTTCTTCGAGCCGATCGGACGAGCAATGCGGAATCGCAATTCCAAACCCGATGCCGGTGCTCATCGTTTCCTCGCGCTGTTTGAGCGAGGCGAGAATGCTGTCGCGATCGGCGGTCTTGATTTTGCCCAACCCCACGAGCAGATCGATCAATTCCACGATCGCCGGCCAACGCTCGGCCGCCTTCATCTCGGGAATAATTTGCTCGGCGGTTAATAGACTTGCCAGGGACATGAGGTTGCCCGTACGGGACGGCAAGCTTAGCGGGAGCGGTTAGGTTGACAAGCGCGTTTTCCGCTTGAGCCGGCGTAGTTACAATTCACGGATTTTGTAATTTAATCGCCGCAAGAGCAGCCAGCGCACGCCGAACATGTCGATGGTGGCGCGAAGGACCAAAGCGACGGGGACGGTGCGCGACGGGGATCTCAACCAGGCGATAGCCCGCCGCCTTGATGAGCGCGGGAATAAAGCGATGCATGCCTTTGAAAGGCACGAGCGCGCTGACACACTCGCGCCGCATCGCTTTCAGCGTGCACCCGGTGTCACGCACACCGTCTTTCGTGAAACGGCTTCGCACGGCATTAGCGATCCGGCTGGTCAGGCGTTTCACGAGAGTGTCCTTGCGCCGCTCGCGATAACCGCAGACGAGATCGGCGCCGCGCGAAATTTCCGCAAGCAATCTCGGAATATCGGCCGGATCATTTTGCAGATCGCCATCGATCAATATGGCGACGGCTCCGTTCGCGACCAGGAGCCCGGCATAGATTGCGGCGCTTTGGCCGGCATTTTTTTCAAACCGAATTAGACGAACATTCGCGGCCTTTTCGACTCGCTCGCCTGTGCGATCGATCGAGCCATCGTCGACGAAAATAATTTCATGATCGACTCCCGCCAGCGCGGCGCGCAACTCGGACTGCAAAATCGACATGCTCTCTTCTTCATTATAGAGCGGCACGATCACCGAGACTGCGAGTGAATCCGTCATCTCCGTTACAGGGGCAGCGGACGATAATTCCGGCACAGGAAAACCTGCCACGTGCGGAGCAACTTGTCGTAACGCCATACTTGAATCGTGCCAACCAGTTCCGTCGACTGAAACGCCGCCCGGATATTATGCGGCGCGCGCTCTTTTTCTCCGCTTAGGATAAAGAGCGCGCTACGCCCGACAAAAGGATTGATGCCATTCTCCTCCGTGTAAGTTTCGCCTTCCGGTCGCGGGACGCCGGGTCCCGCTTCGACAAATTGATCGTAGCGCGGCCAAAATGAAAATTGGTTCACCATGTCCTGCGACTCGACGATGTAAACGGGCGGATGGCCGGGGCCTTCCAGTCGTTTGTCGCGCAAATAAAAGGAAATCTCCGACGCGCGATCGCGGGCATCCGCAATCAGAAACAGTTTCTCCCCGGATTTTGCCTCGAGGTCACCGCGAATGTTCTCGACCGCGCGAGTAGCAGATTTCCAGCCGCGCATACGATCGCTCGGATCACTTCGCCACAACTGCAATCCCGCGCTGCGAATGAGATCGGTGTCGAGCGCGACAATACTCATTAAGAGCCCGAGTAACAGCGCCGCACCGGCGCCGAACCGCAGGACCGGACTCGTTTCGACGCGGTCGCGCCAGAAGTAAACCGCGAGCAGGCTGAAACCCAGGATCGACAACGCGTCCCAGTTCGGCGCGGCCGCTTTGTTCAGGGAAAGCAAAAAATAGAAAATGAACACCGGCAAGCCGAACCAAAAAAGAAAGAGCACCTTGAA
>QHRC01000047.1:0-2199 GCA_003219995.1 Verrucomicrobiota bacterium | reverse complement strand
CAGCTGCCGATTACACCCCAGGCGAGGGCGAGAAAAAGCAGCGGCGAATAGGAAAGAAAATGTTCTCCAAGAAATGCGAGCGGCTCAAGCGGATGAAAACCGAAGCCATGCTCCAGACTGCCACGTGAGCGCAAGTGTGTGAGCGTGATCCAGGCGTGCTGCGCATTCCAGAGAATCGGCGGGAGTGTGCAAAGAGCAAAAACGCCGAGCAGTAAATAGAGACCGGGTCGCGCAAATTCATGCCGCAGCCGGGGAGCGAGCGCCAGGACGAGAACGACTGAAACCAGCTCGAGCGCGTTCGTATATTTGCAAAGAAACCCGAGTCCAATCAGCAACCCCGTTAGCGGCCAATACCACGAAAACCGCGGACTTTGCTCGAGCGCGAGCCAGAAAGTGAACATTGCCGCAAGCCAAAAAAAGATGGACAAGGGATCGATCGTCATGAGGAACGCGCCGATGTTGAAGATCGGAGTCACGTTCAACGCGAGCACGGCCCAGATCCCAGCGTTGGCGCTGAACAATCGCCGTGCGAAATAAAATAGGATCAGACTCGTTCCGGCCGCGAGGATCGGACTGAGAAATCGCACGCCGAACTCATTCGCGCCGAAAATCGCGGTGCTCGCGCGCATCACGAAAGCGATCCCCGGCCCTTTGCTAAAATAAGCCGGCGCCAGCCGTTCCGACCACATCCAGTAATGCGCTTCATCGAACTCGAGATCGGTCGCCGCCAACATCGATAATCGAATCAGCGTCAGCGCAAAAATGAACAGCCAAACCGCACGCGTCGTCCTCATCGCGTTGGATCGACAATCAAACTTGGGTGCCGTTCGTAAGCCCCCGGCGCCCATTTGTCCGCTCCCCGTCTCCAAATTAATTCGAGCGCCGCGAGAATCAGGAATGTTTCGCCCGCAGCCAGGAACAGCGTCGCGATCACGTCGCTTGGCCAATGCGCGCCCAAATAAATTCGCGAGTAACCGATTGCCGCGGTCACAATCCAGTAAAGCCAGCCGCGCCGCCGGTAAAAAAGCGTCAAACAGACCGCGACCACTGTGTTGTTCGTCACATGCCCGGATGGAAATGACGGTCCCGACCGGTTCCGATCGGTTTGATCCGAATACCGGATCACAGGTTTCTTAAAGAGCGTCAAAAATTCCGGCCGCGCTTTTTTCAACTCGACCATCCTGACGCTTTGGACCTGTTTGGGACGATGTCGATCGATCACCGATTTCAAAAGGCCGGTGAACTGCTCCGCGACCAGGAGAGAGATGAGCAAACAAAAAATGCAGGCGCGCGCCTTGAATCCGCCAACGAGCAGCGCAACGAGCACGATGACAATGAGCAGAGGTTTCCAGATCTCAATGTCGCTCAACGCGGCCATGAACAAATCGAGCGCCGGATTCGTCCAGCGTTCATTGATGAGATGAAAAAGCGTCTGGTCCATTCCTGCTTGAATTCCACAATAAGAAGCAGCGCAAGCTGCGGCAACGTTGAAACAGGGCCGCGATCAAGCGATAAAGCTTTTAGGCGATGAAGCGGCAATGTTTTCTAATCGGTCGATTCTATAACGCTTCGACTCTTCAACTCTTCATCGCTTCGACTCTTTCTCTTGCGTCATTTGCATTCGCCGAGCCGGTCCCGTCGGCGAAAGAAATTCTCGACTCGGTCCGGATGCTGGAGTCGCGACAGCAGATCGATCTGCAAGGCCAGTTGCGCGAGAACGAAATCGTCGTTCCATTTCGGCTCACTCAAACCGGACCGATCATTCGGTATGCGTTTTCGAATCCCGACCAGGTCCTGCAGTTGCGTCTGGGCGAATACAGCTCGCGTCTCGACGTTGTGACCGACTCCGGCGCCGAAAACTTCGCCGCTTCCGAGCTCAATCAAAAGATCCGCGGCACCGGCATTACTTACGAGGATCTGGCAATGAAATTCCTTTACTGGCCAAACGCGAAGCTTGCCGGCGAAGAAAATGTACGCACGCGCAGTTGCTGGAAACTGCAATTGCGAGCGCCGTCGCGGCAATCGCAATACTCCAACGTTGTTTTGTGGATCGACAAGACAAGCGGCGCGCTCATGCGCATGGAAAGCTACGATTGGAACGGACAGCTGGCCAAGCGTTTCGAAGTCGTCTCCGCCCAAAAGATCGACAACCGCTGGTTTTTAAAACAAATGCGCGTGGAAGAGCTCCAACCCGGCACC
>QHRC01000177.1:585-5291 GCA_003219995.1 Verrucomicrobiota bacterium | reverse complement strand
TTTGGGGGAACAGCAGATACTGCGCGCCCTTGGCTCGCAGTCCCTCTAGTTGGGCGATTGCCTCGCAGCTGCCGCCCGGGTAGTAGCCGGCGTACGCTTTTTGCTCGGACGTGTACACTTGCGAATGCAAGTCCCCGCCCGTCTCCCAGGCAATTGTCGTCTTACCCGCCATTTCCTCGATGTGCACTGGCCCGGGAGTCGCCGTGATAGCGGCCCCTTCTTTGTGCATCAGGCTGGTCGCAGCCAGTAGCTGCCGACGCTCCCTACCCGCGTAAAGGCGAAAGTCGTAGGTCCTACCTGATTGCATCCAATCTATGTCGACTGAACCTCGCGGGCCGCTAGCAAAAAGTCTCTCCGGCGAGCCTCCGGCGGCCGGTGGGAAATGCCACTCTTCCGGTCCGCTCAATCCCAGTATATCGCCATCGCCTTTGTCGACCACGATCACTTTGGCGTCCGTTGGAAGAGCAGCGCGTACCGCATTGCGGATTCTGCGGAGGAGCCGCTGAGAACCATCCTCCAGGCAGGGTACCTGAGTTGATTTGCGGACGCGGCGCTGTATCCAGCCCAGCACCTTTCGCGGCAGTGGGTAATCGTTCAGCATTGATCCCAAGCAGAAAGGAGAGTATCGGAGGAGGCTTAACATACCTTGCGTAGCTCGCTTCCACTCCCCTTCCGCCATCGCGGCGCGAATCTGTTCAACCACGTAGCGCCCCCACGCCTGCTTCCAGAATCTGATGCCGGTCTTGTACGCCTCCTTCTTCTGCCTGCTCCTCTTGACGTGTTTCCACTGCGAGCGGAGGGCGGCCAGATTGTATCTCAACATCAATTCGCCGCTCCGAGTCATGCTCGTGCCATGTTTGCGATACTCGGCGATCGTCTCCTCATGGCAGCGGATCGGGAACTGCCTAGCTATACGGTAGTAGAGCTCATAATCTGCGGCAGGACTTAAGGATGGGTTGAAGCCGGTGACAGATTCAAATACTTCACGTCGGTACATCACAGAGCCAGTTGCAAAGATGGGACATCCGCGCAAGAGCGCGAGATAATAATCCCCTTCTACGCGCGGCCGTGGCTGCCAATGGAACAACGATCCGTCAACTGTCGTAAACTGGGAGTGGCCATAAACAAAGGCGCACTCCGGATGGCCCCGGAGAGAGGTCAAGCCGATTTCGAGAGCGCACGGCATGAGACGGTCGTCGGCATCGAGAAACACCAGGCGATCGCCGACGCTGTGCCGCAGTCCAGTGTTGCGGGCGGCGGACAGCCCTTGGTTTTCCTGCCGGAAATAGCGCACTCCGGGGTAGCCGGTAACGACCGCAGCGGTGTTGTCAGTCGAGCCGTCGTCCACCACCACAACCTCGAAGTGCGGATAGGTCTGGGCCAGTACGCTCTCGATCGCCTCTCCCAGGAAATGAGCTTGGTTGTAGCAAGGGATTACCACCGACACAAGCGGCCGATCCTCATCCTTGATATCTTCGCGCCAGCGGCGTTGTGCTCGGATCACCCCGATTGGGACGCGGCTTTGATCCTTTAATACCGCTTGCAGCAAAAACTCGATCTCGGGCGTTAGGCCCAGCACGCTCATCTGAATTTTAAAACCGCTGAACTCGGCCTCGGGAACCCGTGGATAGATCTCGGCGACGTCCGGGCGGTGAATGCTGATCCGGACACGTCGACAAACATTGCCTCCATTTAGCAATTCCACTGCCACCGCGGGGGACTCCCGGCCCAGCACCCAACCCGAGAATTGAGCTAGGTGCCCGGCTGTTTTGGTACCGGGCGCCGTGTCTATATAACAGCCGCGGAGCCGTGTGGAGACTGTTTCAGTTAAGGAAACGTCAAGAATTTCGATTACAGTCATTAATCTGCGCACCCTCTTGGATTAAACGTAATAAGGTGTTCCATGTTTCTTGAGGATTCCACTTCCGCCATGTCGGAAATAGTTGCGGGATTTTGGCCACTTCCCGTTAGAACGTTTGAGTTCCTGCGAAATTGGTCTGTCTTGCGCGTTTTTCCTCGATTGCTTCCCGCTCCGTCGTCGCCGTGGCGCGCCAGGACTAGCACCACACTGCACATCGGGGAAATTAGTTTTTGCTGAGCGCTTCATTAGCCGCGCTCAACAAACCGCGCGGTGGAGGAGAGTCAAGGTCTTGCTACTGGAGCTAGCGGCGGAGCACATACCGACGCGTAGAAAAACTCTTCGATGACGAGCGCCCTAGTGCGATTTAACTTGTGGAATGGATCGGATCAATGGGCGAGCCCGCGATCAATTGCGTCCAGTTGCTTTCGAGCTCGGGATCGCGCCTCACGCCGGCGGCTCAGTGCTTGTGACCATGGGTAACACGCGCGTCATCTGTGGCGTAATGATCGAAGAAGCTGTGCCGCGCTGGATGAAGGAACAAAACGTTACCGGCGGGTGGCTGACCGCAGAATATTCCATGTTGCCGTACTCGACGCAGACACGAAAGCCCCGCGATATCATGAAAGGAAGACTTGATGGCCGCAGCACCGAGATCCAGCGCTTGATTGGCCGCTCCTTGCGCGCGGTTGTCGATCTTGAAAAACTGGGGCCGCGCACGATCTGGATCGATTGTGATGTGCTTCAAGCTGATGGCGGAACGCGCACGGCCGCGATTACCGGCGCGAGTTTGGCGGTCGCAGTAGCCTGCCGAAAATTCGCGAAAGAAAAGAAAATCGACGCGCCGCCAATCAAAAAATTGGTGGCCGCGGTCAGCGCAGGCGTGCTCGATGGTACTGCGATCGTCGATCTTGATTATGAAGAAGACAAACGCGTCACGGTCGATTTCAATCTCGTCGCGACCGAGGACGGCGAATTTGTCGAACTGCAAGGCTCGGGCGAAGAAGCCACCTTTTCCACCACGCAGCTCGAACAGATGATCGCTATTGCCCGCAAAGGAATCGCGGATTTAATCGCCGCGCAGCGCGCGGTGCTCGCACGGATAATGGTCTCCCCGCCGGAGAACTAAATCATTTGCTGCAACGATGTCGTTAAGCTAAACCGCAAGATCGACATGAAAAAAGCGCTCATTACCGGCATCACCGGCCAGGACGGAAGTTATCTGGCCGACCTGTTGCTCGAGAAAGGCTACGAAGTGCATGGGATCATTCGCCGCGCGAGCACATTCAATACTTCACGCATCGATCATCTCTACGCCGACCCGCATATCAACGGCGTGCGCATGTTTCTCCATTTCGGAGATCTGAGCGACTCGGTGAACTTGGTGAAGTTGCTCTACGAATTGAAGCCGGACGAAATTTACCATCTCGGCGCGCAAAGCCATGTCCGCGTCAGTTTCGACATCCCTGAGTACACATCCGACATCACCGGGGTCGGGACGATTCGGATTCTCGAAGCCATCCGGGAAGCGGGAACTCGTTCGCGGTTCTATCAGGCGTCAAGCAGCGAAATGTTCGGCAAAGCCCAACAGGTGCCGCAAACCGAGAAAACGCCCTTTTGGCCGCGCAGTCCTTATGGTGTGGCAAAAGTTTTTTCTTTTTGGGCGACGGTAAATTACCGCGAAAGCTACGGCCTTCGTGCGAGTAACGGCATTTTGTTCAACCACGAGAGCCCGCGACGCGGCGAAACTTTCGTTACACGCAAGATCACGCGCGCGGCCGCTGCCATAAAACATAGTCTGCAACACGAATTATTTTTGGGTAACCTCGATGCCAAGCGCGACTGGGGTTACGCGCCCGAATTTGTCGAGGGCATGTGGCGGATTCTCCAGCACGATGAAGGTGACGACTTTGTCCTCGCAACCGGCGAAACTCATACCGTGCGCGAATTTGTGGAAACGGCGTTCGCACATATTGATCTTGACTGGAAAAAATATGTGAAACACGACCCGCGTTATGAGCGGCCGGCGGAAGTGGACCTGCTCATCGGCGACGCCTCGAAAGCGAAAAAAATTCTCCATTGGGAACCGAAAGTACGCTTCCACGAACTGGTGCGGCTCATGGTGGACGCGGACATGGAATTGCTTTCGCGCGAAACACCGCGAAAACATCTCGGCAAGCTGCCGTGACGCTGTAGCCACGGCGCTCTGTTGCCGTGCTTGAGGGATTTTGCCTCGACTGGGCGGGGCGGCTACATCTAACGAATCACCATGCTGGCAGAATTCCCCCCAGCCATCTGAGTGCCCGCGCTGAAACCGGGGATGACCGCGGCGAGCGGCGCATCGACAATCGTCACTTGCGCTCCGCGGCCGACGATGCCGTAGAGATTGACGATATCGTTGGAACGCATGCGGATGCATCCGTAGCTGACGGGCAGTCCGATGTTGCGTTCTTCCGGCGTCCCATGAATGTAAATATCGCGAACGAATGCATTCGCATTTTGTCGTTCGCGCCCGCGCAACCAAAGAATGCGTGTGACGATCGGATCGCGCCCCGGCGAATCCGGCGCAACAATCTCACCGGTCCGCCGCCGATCTTTAAAGACAGTGCCTGGCAGCGCGCCCTCACCGATTTTCTGCGCGATCTCCAGTTCGCCCAGAGGTGTGCGATAACTCCCCGGCCAATCGCCCAGGCCAAATTTGGAGGTGGAAACCGGATAGATCGCCATCAGATTGCCGCGTTCGAGGACCGCTAGTTTTTGCTCGCGCGTGCTGATCACGACCTGATGCTGCGTGTCGCGCGTCGCGCATGAAGCTAGCATAAATATGATAAGCAAACACGTGAGGTGG
>QHRC01000177.1:0-580 GCA_003219995.1 Verrucomicrobiota bacterium | reverse complement strand
TAAGTTAGGCGCCGCCAGCGCACTATTTTTGACATCGAGCAAAGGACTGCTCGATCTACCGTCTGCGATTTGTCTCATGAGCGATTGAATCGGAAAAACTCCTTGGCGGTTTGGGTAGTCATTTCGGCAACGTCTTCCAGGGAAATGCCGCGCGCAGCGGCAATCGCTTCGGCGACCAGTCGCGTGTGCACTGGCTCGCAACGTTTTCCACGGAAGGGAACAGGTGCGAGATAAGGGCAATCTGTTTCCACCATGAATTTCCACAGCGGAATTCGTGCCGCAACATCGCGCACCGCGGCGCCATTCTTGAACGTCACAATCCCAGTGAAGGAAACCAGATGGCCAAGATCGACAACTTCATTTGCTTGTTCGAGCGAGCCGCCGAAGCAATGAAATACGCCGCGCAATTTCCCGGAATATGGTCGCATCATTTCGAGCGTGTCCTCCCATGCATCGCGCTGGTGAATGACAACGTTGAGCCCAAGCTCGACAGCGAGATCGAGCTGTTGCTCGAACAAACTCGCCTGTTTCGATTTGTAAGCGCCGTCATGAATGCCGGCTTCGATTTGATCTTCAGTTG
>QHRC01000176.1 GCA_003219995.1 Verrucomicrobiota bacterium | reverse complement strand
ACCGCGTGTAAAGATGTTTGCTGAACATCTCAACATCGATCATCGCCTTGTCGATGTGGCCGAGCTCGACCGCGCGAAGCAGGCTTTTGATTCCATCGATGATTTCCAGACGGCCGCCGTAACTGAGTGCCAGAATCAATGTGAGACCATTATTGCCGGCAGTTTGCTCGATCGTTTTGTGGAGTTGTTCCTGGCAACTTTGAGGAAGGTCGGTCAGCCGCCCGATCGCCTGAAGGCGAACATTTTTCTCGATCAGTTCGGGCGTTTTTTCCTTTAAAAATTTTTCGAGCAGGCGCATCAGGGCGAAGACTTCGCTTTTCGGGCGTTGCCAGTTTTCGGCGGAAAACGCGTAAAGAGTGAGGAATTCGATCTTGAGCTCGCCGCAGCCTTCCACACATTCGCGCGCGGCCTCTGCTCCCTGTTCATGGCCTTTGATCCGTGGGAAACCACGCGCCTTGGCCCATCGGCCGTTGCCATCCATGATGATGGCGACGTGCCGAGGAACAGATCTGATGGAGGCCACGGCTACAAAATAATCGTTTCACCGCGAGCCGGTCCAACACTGACGATCGATAATCTTGCTCCGGTGAGTTCGGAAATATATCTGACGTAATCTTTTGCCCGCGAGGGAAGTTGCGAAAGTTTTCGTGCTGAACGAGTGGATTGATTCCAGCCGCGCATTTCTTTGTAAATCGGTTCGCAATTATCGAGCTGTGCGGCGTCGCACGGCGGAACATTCAGACGTTTTCGATTCAGCCGGTACGCCACACAAACACGAATAGGATCGACATGGTCGAGCCCGTCCAGGTTTGTGATGGCAAGCTCGTCGATGCCGTTGATCATGGTTGCATAACGCGTGGCCACGGCATCAAACCAGCCGCAGCGGCGGGCCCGGCCGGTTGTCGCTCCAAATTCGCGGCCCAATTTGTGAAGCGTGGCGGCTAATTGTCGATCTTCGGTCGGCAATGCCCCTTCGCCCACGCGGGTCGTATACGCTTTCATCACTCCTACCACGCGGTCCATCCGATGCGGCGGTACTCCCGTGCCCGTGCACGCGCCGCCCGCGGTCGTATTTGATGAAGTCACGTAGGGATACGTGCCGTGATCGATATCGAGAAACGTCCCTTGCGCTCCTTCAAAAAGGACCTCCTTGCCGCGCTGAAGAGCGCGATGAAGATAAACTACGGTGTTGCAAACGAACGGGCGCAACTTTTTCCCCGCCGCAAGATAACTCTCATTCACCTCACGAAAACGGATCGGCCTTGCTCCGAGGGCCACCAGAATACTGTTGTTCTCGAGGATTTTGGCCTGCAACTTCTTTGAGAAAAGGACCGGCTGGATCAAGTCGGAAACGCGCAGTCCGGTGCGGGCGGCTTTATCACCGTAGGCCGGGCCGATCCCGCGTTTGGTCGTCCCTATTTTTGCGCGACCTTTGCGCAGCTCACGCTGTTCGTCGATGACGCGGTGATAGGGCAAAACGAGATGGGCGCAATCGCTGATCAGCAGGTTGTTGCCGATTTTGATTCCCGACTTGCGCAATCCCTCCATTTCGGACACGAGTGCGATCGGATCGATGACTACGCCATTGCCAATGACGCAGGTCTTTCCGCGCCGGAGAATTCCCGACGGGATCATGTGCAAGATGTATTTGGCGTCACGATGGATCACGGTGTGGCCTGCATTATTCCCGCCCTGGCTGCGAACGACGACGTCGGCCTTCGCTGTGAGCACATCGATGATTTTCCCCTTCCCTTCGTCGCCCCATTGCGCACCGATTAGAATCGTGTTCGCCATCGAAATTCGAAACAGGCAAAAAATTTTCCCGATGCGTTCGGCCGAATGCATTCGGGATTGCGGACGAATAATAGGTTGGGGCCACCCCACTGCAAGACATTTTGGCCCCCGATTGTCCTTGCGATCTTTTCGGTCGCTCTCGTTCACTCCTACGCATTGAAATAGAGATTGCCATCTCACGGTCGCGGCGAATAGCCTCCCAAAATGCGCACAATTCTCTTGATTATCCTCGTCCTTCTCCTGATCGGAGCTTTTCCGGCCTGGCCGTATAGTTCGGGCTGGGGTTATTATCCGAGCGGTGGAATCGGCCTGATTTTATTGATCGTGCTGATCCTTGCCCTGGCCGGCCGCATCTAAATAAAGATAAATGACGCGCGATCGCGAAGACCGCGCGTCTGTCTCCGGTAATCTCAGGCCGCAGGTCAATGCTGCGACGCGACCGCCTTTTTCAGCGCAGCGGCCGACTTATCCGCTATTTTGCGGCAATCCGCACCACCGGAAGCGGAAAGCGCAGTCGCAACTCGTCCTCGAGATAGATCTCGACGTGATGCAATCCGTACTGCTGAAACTGAACGCCTCCGAAGTAATGCACGTTCGTCGCATGCCCTTCCATTTCCTTAAGCACGAACTCCACTTCCGCCTGAGCGATGACCTGCTGTTCATCCACGCCGACGATCCGCGACTTTTGCCGGAATTTTCCCGAGCCACTGCACCAACGCGCCCAGATGCAAAGCCGCATGCAATTGACCGGTAATCCCGGAGCCGGAATAACGTTGATCACGCCGACGAGCGTTTGCATTCCGTTGAATTCACAACGGACATCCTCGCAAAGCAGGCAGCTTTGCAGATCGGGAAGGATTGCGTCGTTCTCCATTGGCAGCTGCTTTTATTTTATAGCACCCAAGCCCAGACCAAACAAAATGGTTCCCCCCAGCAAGATCCGATAAATCGCAAAAGGCGCAAAGCCCCGCGCGCGCACCCAGCGCATGAACCAGGCGACCACCCCGAGCGCGACAACGAACGAAACAACCAAGCCGATCGCGAGTAAAATCCATTGGTGCGTATTCACCGCCAGGGGCGCGAGATTTCCTTCCATCGCAGAATTGCGATTAGGCGCCAGCGTTTTATAAAGATCGTACAGGGTCGCGGCGACCATCGTCGGCATTGACAGGAAAAACGAAAATTCGAGCGCCGCCGGACGCGAAAGACCGGCCAGCTGTCCCGCCGCAATCGTCGCCATCGAACGCGAGGTGCCAGGAAAAACCGCGGAAAGGATCTGCACCGCGACGATCCACACCGCCTGCGGCAAATTCATTTCCTCCATATGGGTCACGCGCGGGCGCGTAACCATTGCATCGACAACCCACATCACAATTCCGCCGATGAGCAGCGCCAGCGCCATCACGGTCAGGCTCTCCAAATTTTTACCAATCAACTTTGTCGATGCCCACGAAGGAAGGGCCGTCACCACGAAAGCGATCATCGTGAGACTTATCGGATGAGTAATAAAGTTGCGGTCACCGCGTTCGCCCCTCGGAAATGTGCCGAGGAATTGAATGATCCGTTGCCAAAAATAAACCGGCAACGCCAGAATCGCGCCCAACTGGATCACGATCGTGTACATCTTCCAAAAACTATCGTGGAGATCGAAATTGAGCAGCGCCTCAGCAATGCGGAGATGCGCGGTCGAGCTCACGGGGAGGAATTCGGTGAGCCCTTCAACGATCCCGAGCAAGATCGACAAGAGAAAATCGTTCATCAAAATTTCTTTCTACTTCCTTAATTTCTACTTTCCACCTTTTACTTCGAGCGCCGCGAGTTCAGCCTCGACCATCTCACGGACCAGCTGCGAAAACGTTCCAGTCGGCTTCCATCCAAGCACATGGTAGACCTTATCCGCACAACCAACCAGGCGCGCCGGCTCGGTTGGCCGGTCGAAAGAGGGATCGCGCTTCACATATTTTTCCCAGGGAAGATCGACAACGGCGAAGGCGGCCTCAACAAATTCGCGCACCGAGTGCGTCTCACCGGTCGCTACGATATAATCGTCCGCGGTTTTGTGTTGCAGCATCAGCCACATGGCTTGGACGTAATCCTGAGCGCGGCCCCAGTCTCGCCGGCTCCCCAGATTGCCCAGGACAAGATCGACATCCAGGCCATGCGCAATCCGCGCGACTGCGCGCGCGATCTTGCGGGAAACAAAATTTTCGCCGCGGCGCGGCGACTCGTGATTGTAAAGAATGCCGTTGCAAACAAAAAGGCCATACGATTGTCGATAAACACGCGCCAACTGTGTGGCGAACGCTTTGGCGCAGCCGTAAGGACTGGTCGGAAGCATCGCTGTGTTCTCCGTTTGCGGCGTTTCCGGTGCATTGCCGAAAATTTCCGAACTTGAGGCGTGATAAAACCGCATCGGCTGGGGCTGATCCCGTGCGATCTCGAGCAAGCGCAGTGTCGCCATCCCCGCCTCTTCGCAGGTGGACTCAGGGATTTCGAAACTCAGACCGACATGGCTTTGCCCGGCCAAGTGATAAAGTTCAGTCGGACGCACGTCGCGGAAAATGCGGCGCAGCGTTGTTCCGTCCGATAGATCGCCATAATGCAAAAACAATCGTTGGCCGTAAATCTTCTCATCGCGCCGCAGGTGCTCGATGCGTGAGCGCAGCAAATTGCTTGTCCGCCGCACCATTCCATGAACGGTGTAATTTTTTTTCAAAAGCAGCTCGGTCAGGTAGGAACCATCCTGACCTCCGATTCCGGTGATGAGCGCGACTTTTTCGTTCTCCTTCATCCAAGGCAGGTTGAACGTCCAGCGTCCAAGGTTCAACTTCCAACTTCCAACCTTCGGCCATGCCTAGGTTTGAATCGCACTTCTCCGGCCGAATTTTTTCTCCAACTCCGCCAGCGAAATTTGAATCATCGTAGGCCGTCCGTGCGGGCAACAATAAGGCAGATCGCAGCCGAGCAAGTCCTGGATGAGCTTTTCAACTTCGAGATAGCGCAGCGG
>QHRC01000175.1 GCA_003219995.1 Verrucomicrobiota bacterium | reverse complement strand
GTCGATCTTGAGGAATGTGACCTGGCCATCTTTGCGAAGTTTTTCTTCGGCGGCGCGGCCGGCTTTCTCATCGCGCGCGCCCAGGAAAACATGAAAACCTTTGCGCGCGAGGTCGCGCGCGACTTCGAAACCAATCCCTTTGTTGGCCCCAGTGACGAACGCGATCCGTTTCTCTCTTATTGTCATCAATCATCCTCACCTCAATCTTCTCCCGAGCAAGGGAGAGGAGGAAACATCGCTGCCGCAGTTACCAGTTAATTGTTATTGGTTATCTGGAACGGACGAGCACAGATTAGAGAGCAAATGAGTATGGAAGCGAACGAACCGCCCGCGCTCGACAATCTTATCTTTGGCGAAATCCAGGTGCTCCTTTCTGAGAAACGAACGGCGCTGTCTTCCCTGCGCACCGGGATCGCTATCTTCGCTTTGCCTCTATCGGTCTTGAGCGTGCTGATCGCGACCTCGCACTATTACAGCTTCGGGAAGGTGATGCCGCTGCTGGTGCCGCTGCTTCTCCTGAACCTGGGTCTGGTCGTGCTCGGCTCCTGGCTGATCTACCATTCGGTCCATCATCTTCACCGCTTGGATCACCGCATCCGAGAGCTCACCCAGAAATATCGGTCGATCGCGGACTTTGTAGAGTAGCGCCAAGTCAGCCGCCTACGCCAAGGCTACGGCGAGCCAAGGAGGACAGAGACACGGGAAGCTGCCGCCGCAGTTATCGGTTAATTGTTATCGGGAAGCAGAAGTTGAACGCGGCCGAGGCCGGTGGAGACTAACGACCACGACTTGTGAACGCTGTGACGTCGCCAGAGCAGAACTTTAACGCGCGGAAAATTATTATCGCGCTGGTCGTGCTGGTGACGGTTTGCGTGCTCTCGCTGATCGTCGCCGGCGTGACCAGCTTGATTTCTCTGGCCGAGCGAATCCATCCACTCGCCGGCAGCGTTGTTTTCTGGACGCTCGTCCTCGCGGCCGCCTGGGCGGCCCTCTATTGCGCGATCGCTTACGCAAGACTTCCGGCGGCGCTCATTCCGCCAGAGGAAGAATCAGGTCCGAAGCATGACGCGTATCTCGAAGCGCTCCGCGTCCGGCTCACGGCTAATCCGCGAACGCGCGGCAAGCCTCTCACGACAGAGGAAGAAATCGAAAGTGCGATCGGCGTTTTATCAGCGGAGGCGGACGCCGTTGTGCGCAGAACAGCGAGCACCGTGTTTCTGAGCACGGCATTGATGCAAAACGGCCGGCTCGACGCGCTTATTCTTCTCTTCACTCAAATCCAAATGGTGACACGGGTTGCGCGCGTTTACGTGCAGCGGCCGTCACCGCGCGAATTGATCCGGCTTTATCTGAACGTTGCCGGCACCGCGTTCATTTCGAGCGGTCTCGAATCGCTCGATCTTGGAGAAATGGTCGCGCCGCTTGCCACTTCGGTTGTGCCGGCGCTGAAAGGTGGGATTCCAGGCCTGAGCGGTATCTCAGCGCTTCTGGTCAAATGTGTTTCAAACGGCGCCGCCAATGCATTTCTCACCCTGAGAGTTGGCGAAGTCGCCCGGCGCTATTGCGAGCTCACTTCGCGCACTTCGCCCGAACTGATCCGCAAGTCGGCCACAGCCGCGGCCGTCCAGCATCTTGGTCGAATCGTGCGGGAAAACGGCGCGCTCGTGGTAAGAAAGATTTGGGAGAGCACCGGGCGCGCGTTAATCGACAGCGGCGTGTCAAAGGCGGAAGACATTGCGGCGGCAACGCGCGACTTGATTGGCAGGATCTCACCTTGGCGATTGAAAGAAGAAGGTGCGAGCCGCACTGGCATTTGACAAAAACAGTCACCCGCCTTCGTCCCGCAGTCGCGGGACTACGGCGCGGCAAGGCAAGTGATGAAAAATTCCTCGGACACATCATCAGATAATCCCGGAGTCATTGCTTTCCCGCCGTTGATCTGGCTGATCGGCGCGTTGATCAGCGCACTGGTTCACTTCTTCGTGATCCGGCTGCCGATCATGAGTTACGGCGCGTGTCTTGTTTGCGGAATTGTTCTCGTCGTTTTGGCGCCGACGCTCGCGTTATCGGCCGTGGTGACAATGAAAAAAGCAGGGACGAATGTGAACCCAGCCGAACCTGCATTAACGATTGTGCGGGGCGGCCCGTATCGCTTCACTCGTAATCCGATGTATCTGGCGCTTTGTTTACTCCAGGTCGCGCTCAGCTTTTTTCTGAACGACTGGATCACGCTGCTGTTCGTCGTTCCCCTTGCCTTGATCATGCATTACGGGGTGATCCTGCGGGAAGAGAGATATCTCACCGCAAAATTCGGCGAACCTTATCTGCAATTGAAACGCGATGTGCGCCGCTGGCTCTAGGTGACAGAGATCAGAGGGCAGAGAACAGAGGTCAGAGGTCGGCTCAAAACCTATATAGGCCTTCGCAGATGCTCTCGGTCAGTTTGCGGCGGTCGTTCGGGCTTTCTTTTGCCCGTAGTTTTTCGGGCAACGTTTCTTTCGCGCCGGGTTTGCCGACCGCAGCCATGGCTTCGACACGGAAGCCGTCCGGAATTTTCAGCTCGGTTTTGGCGCGGTCGTAATCGAAGCCTTCCATGCCATGCACGACGAAGCCTTGATGGAATCCTTGGAGAGCGAAATTCTCCCACGCTGCCCCGCAATCGTACGAATGGGTGACCGAAGGCTCGCCATCGTATTCGAATGTCCTTCGCGAAATGAAGAGGACGAGAACGGCGGCGTTTTTCGCCCAGGCTTTGTTTCCCTCCACGAGTAATCCGAGAAACGTCGGCCAGTGCTCGCTGCCGCGGCGGGCATAGAGAGCACGCCACTGTTGCGCGTTGAACGAAGAGGGCGCCCAGCGCGCCGCTTCAAACAGGCGCATCAATTCGTCGTTAGAAATTTCTTCGCCGGACATCGCGCGCGGCGACCATCGATCCAGAATGAGTGGCTCAATCGCGTAGTCTGCTTTTCGAACCTCACTACGTTTAATCATGGCATAAGGCTGCTCGTGCCGAGCCGGCGCGGCAATTTAATTTCGGGGCGGCGCGATCTGCGCAGGGCAGAGAACACAGATCAGATGCCAGAGGTCAGATCACCGATGCTCCTTCAACCAATTGATTACGAGCTGAAGGTAATCGATGAACGTCAGTTGCCCGGGATCGAGTCGGGCTTCTTCTGCAATTACAGGAAGCTCGTGCCGAAATCGGGAATACTGTTTCGAGATCATCGCACCTCCCGGAATCGCAGCTTTACCCGGCGCCGATTGCAACCAGTTGCGAACATGCCGAATTGCCTTAGCCGGGCTTTTGTCGTGCGCTTTGATATCCTGGCCACCAATATCGGAGATGAAACGCTTGTACCGATATGGTGCGCGATCCATGATCAAACAACGCTTTTGCGAGGAGCGCTCTCCGAACCGTTTGGCGCCGAGAAAAATTCCCAATTCCAATGGCATGTTGAACCGGGGTAGCTGATATGGCTGGTCGTTGACTTCCGTCCGAGAAATGTCGTGAATGCTGTGATTACATTGCCCAATCAACCGATAGATATTTTCAATTCGGACTTCGCCCGCATCGGTCAATTCCAATGTACATCTTGGCACGAATCCGCACGCAGAAACGCAAAAGACAATCGCATCGAACAGCGGCTGGTATTCTTTATCGAACGGGCAATTGATGAAAACACTAGCGCTCGGCGCCGCTGGCATTCCCGGCTTTAGCTGTGTTTCACGACCAGGAAAACGTCTTTGCCCAGGCCGGATCGGATTTTAGCCTGATACTTTTTCGGGTCAGTTCGCTTTAGTTCTGCGATTTTTCGGACCGCTTCTCTGATCACTGTTTTGGAAACAGTTCCATTTCGCTGCACGTCGCGGATTGGCCGATACTTAGTCGCAGGCATACCGTAAAATACTAAAACCTGGGCAGTTTGTCATCACGAAATCTACCACAGCTTGACGAGTGCCAAAAAAAATCGCGTTACTTCTGGCGCGTGTAGTTGAACGGGTTCAGCGGACAGAGGACGCAGATCAACTCCTCGCAGCTTTAGTCAGAAGCTTCGCGCTCCACTGATTCATTCGCTTCTGCCCGAAGCTCTCCGGCTACCTCGCCGTCTTCACCGTGCATGTTCGCGGCCGCCCAGCTCGCTCCATTCGTTCGTTGCCCCACACTCACCCTCGCCCCTCGGGTTTTGTGATCTATGTCGCGGCGTCCCCGCACGCTCCATTCAGCGCGTAAAACTCTCAACCCCGCGCCGCAGCTTTAGTCAGGAGTTTCTGACTCCACTCAGCACGCAAGACTTTCATCTCGGCTTTGAGCCCGACCATGCGCGACGCGACTCCTTTATATTTTTTGGTGATGCCGGTGACCGTTCTCGTGACCGCGCCCTGATTGACCAGGCCCTGAAGCTTTTCATAACAACGCAAGCGCAGCATTTCTTCGCCGCCACTGGCAGCATTTCGTTCCCGGAGATTAAGCAGGAGGATTTCGAACAACGGCTTGAATTCAAACGCGGCCTTGGAGGAAAGCACGGCCACTAACTCCTCGGTAATGTTGTCGGGCATCCGACGTGAAAAAGTGACGACTTTAGACATCGGTGATTATAGCACGGATCTGGGATATAGCGACCGCTCGAAGAAAGTAGGAAGTAGAAATTAGAAATTAGAAGGCATGGTGGGAAGGCGGGGGGAGCCGCCTACGTCCCGCAAATCGCGGGGCTACGGCGAGCCAGGAAGCGCAGAGGTCAGAAATGCCGGCTCGGAGCACTTTACAGGCGACCGAGCAAAT
>QHRC01000174.1 GCA_003219995.1 Verrucomicrobiota bacterium | reverse complement strand
CGATCATTCAAACAGCCCTCCCAATAGACAAGCTGAAACGGTATCCGTCTTTTCGTTGAAGCGACGAGTCCTTTATTGTGCGAGTGCCGCCGCGCTCGCAAATCTCTCGTTAAGCCAACATAGAATTGATGATCTGCGAGGGAACGCAAAGCATATACGTAACAGTACGTTGGCATATCTCTCATCTCACGGGGTGAATTCAAAGCTTATCTTCGTTCGTGTCGCGACTTTCGGTCAATTTGGATGAGCACATTTTCGACCATGAAAGGATCGAGTCTAAACTCTAAAAACCTGTGCCAACATAGTATTTAACGTTTCGCTACCGGCAGCCCGCGGTCGAGGAGCAGCGTCCCCGTTGCGCCCGTCACCGCAACTGACGCGTGCTTGAAGTTGTTCGATCAGGTTCATCCCGCGATGGCCGGGATTAACGCCGCCTGCGCTTTAGGTCAACCGAATCGCTATGGCAAAATCGCAAACACGCGCGCGGGAAATCCCGAACCGCCCTTCGGTTTTGGGAAGCTGATCACGACAATCGCGCCGGATTCTGGGACTTGATCGAGATTAGTGAGCAGTTCGATTTGATAGTGGTTTGTGCTCAAGATGTAAGTCTCGAGCGAGTAATCGTCCTTTGTTGTGGCGACGCCCGGGTCCGTGCCGGTCGTTTCATGCCCTGACGCGGTGATCTTGCCTTCTTCGTAAAGATATTTCAGCGCGGGCAAGCTCCAGCCAGGATAATGAGAAACGCCTTTTGCGTCTTTGTTTTCCATTTTCGCGCCGTCCAGCCAGCGCTTCGACCAATCGGTCCGCATGGCGACGAATGCGCCAGCAGGAATCTGGCCGTGATCGGCTTCCCACTTTTTTAATCCCTCGACGGTCAGATGCTCGTTCTGATCTCCATCCAGTCGTGTTAAAGCATTCACCAGTAAGAAGCCAACAACTTTGAATAAGCAAAAAAATTTTCGTCCATTCCTCCACATCGCTGATTGTCGGCGGTTGGTGAAACTGTTATCAACAGCACCTGTGTAGGGAATATTGCTTGTGCGGTTGTTTGAGAATCGACTTTGTTCGCAACGTGATGATGATGAAGAAGGTTTCAAATAGATAAAGAATCAGTAATCACTTTGTGAAAAAGTCCACCGGCTACATATCAAACAGGAACTAAAACGATGCCGCCCACCGTTAGCGTAGCAGTCAAGGAGCCGATCCAAACATCAACATCTACGGTTACAGCTCCGCAAAACGAAAGCCTCTTCGAGCACGTCGCGTGGCTTTACGCATTTTGCCGGGAGCGACTTTTTCGAGACGACACCGAGCGGATAATTACCGCGCTTTGGCCGAATGGCAGCGCAGCGTCGGGTACGCTGGTCATCGAGCTTGGTTGCGGACCTGGATTTTATTCCGCGCAGCTCGCGAAACGCTTTCCGAACATTTCCGTTACAGGAGTGGATCGTTCTGAAAACCAGCTCACCTGGGCGCGTGAACGCGCGTCCGCGCTGGGCTTGCGTAACTGTTGTTTTGCGCGCGTGAACGTGCTAAATCTGCCGTTTACGGACGCGCAATTCGATGTGCTGATTGCGTCGCGCCTCTTCACCATTTTGCCGGATCGCGCCCGCGCCGTGGCGGAGATGTACCGGGTGCTAAAACCGGGCGGGCGCTGTTTCATTGCCGAGCCGCGTTATACGATTTGGGCATCCATTCCACTATTCGCCATGTGGCTACTTGCGAGCATGACCCATTCCGGCAACGGTTATCGCGAGCCGCGGAAGGCCACAGTTTTTTCCGCGATTGGGTTTGAGAGAATCTTTTCGTCGCAACCGTGGAAACGGGTCAAGACCTGGCAGGACGGTCGTTATCAGTACGCGCTCTGCGAAAAGGATTAAGCTGCGAACAGCTTCGGCGAGATGAAGGTTGTTCATCGCGTTCTCGATCCCAATTTGTTGGATCCGGACGCTGAGGCGTGCTGCGCACTCGCCGTGATGACGAAAGCACCGCGCGCCGGCCGGGTAAAAACGCGCCTCGTTCCGCCACTCACAACTGAGGAAGCGGCCCAACTCAGCGCATGTTTCCTGCGCGACACGGCCGATGCGATTGCTAAAGCGACAGGCGACAGCGCGCGAGGAATTGCCGTTTACACTCCGGTCGGGGCGGAGGAAGCGTACATCGAGATCCTGCCGCACGATTTCGATCTCCTGCCGCAGCGCGGCAAAGGATTTGGAGAAAGGCTTGCCGCCGCCAACGAAGACCTTTTTAGGATTGGCTTCACCTCGGTTTGCCTGATCGATTCGGACAGCCCGACTGTTTCGGCTGAATGTTACACGCAAGCTGTGAACTTATTGTCGGTCCAAAATGATCGCATGGTGCTCGGGCCGTCAGACGACGGCGGCTATTACTTGATCGGGATGAAGAAAAATTATCATCGGCTTTTTGAGGAGATCGACTGGAGCACCGAGCGCGTTTTCGACCAAACTGTGCAGCGCGCAGCCGAGCTCAAACTGCCGGTGGAATTTCTGCCCACTTGTTATGATGTCGATGATCGCAGCACGTTGCGGCGTGTTTGCGATGAGCTCCTCGGCGAGAACGCAAGATCGACAATCAACACCGCTCCCGCGACACGAGCATTTTTGCGCGAGATCGTCGAGCGCGAAGGCCGCGCCCGCATCTGGGCGCTGGAAAAATAAGATTATAGGGGGAGGCCCTCCGCCTGCCAAAAGCGACGGTAACCGGAGCGGTTGCCCTACAAAACTACGTCCATTACGATGCGCCTGTCATGGCGAAAGACAGAAAACGCGCACTTGTCACCGGCGGAGCCGGCCTGATCGGATCGCACATTGCCGATTTACTGGTGCAAGAAGGCTGGAAAATTCGCGTGCTCGACAATCTGGAGCCGCAAACGCACCGTCGCGGCAAACCTGCGTGGATTAACGAGAAGGCGGAATTCATTCAGGGCGACTTGCGCGATCGCGAAACCATCGCGACCGCGCTCGACCAGATCGACATCATCTTTCACCAGGCGGCCTACGGCGGCTACATGCCGGAGATCGCGAAATACGTTCACGTTAATTCGTTGGGCACAGCGCAAATGCTCGAGGTGATCCGCGAAAAGAAATTGTCGGTCCAAAAAATAATCGTCGCGAGCTCGCAAGCGGTTTACAGCGAAGGCGCCGGCATTTGTCCGAAGCACGGTTTGATTTTTCCGCCTGTCCGCCCGGTCGAGCAATTGCGGCGCGGCGACTGGCAGGTTCATTGCCCTATTTGCGGCGCGATTACAAAAAGCGCGCCGACGCCAGAGAACGCACCCGTCGGTGGTGAAACCGTTTACGGGCTGACGAAAGTCGATCAGGAAAAACTCGTGCTCCTCTGGGGAAAGCAGGTCGGCATCCCCACCGTCGCGCTGCGTTACGCGTGCACTTACGGCCCGCGGCAATCGATCTTCAATCCCTACACCGGCGTGATCGCGATTTTCTGCACGCGATTGCTGAACGATCTGGCACCCGTCTTGTATGAAGATGGCGAGCAAACACGCGACTTTTCCTTCGTCGACGACATTGCGCGTGCGAACTTGCTCGCCGCCGAAACCGACAAGCTCGACGGATTGCCCGCGAACGTCGGCAGCGGTCACGGCACGCCGATCCGCGAAGTCGCCGAACAACTTTGCGCCGCACTCAAAATCGACATCGCGCCCGAAATCAAGGGCGAATTCCGTCCCGGCGAGATGCGACATCTTACCAGCGACACGAAGCGGATTCGCGCCGCTGGTTATGAACCACGTGTCGATCTGGCCGAAGGCATCGCGCGTTATCTCGACTGGGTCCGTGCACAGTCCGACGTGCGCGATTATTTCAGCGAAGCCGCCGAGATCCTGCGCAGCAAAGGAATCGTGCACAAAGTCCAAAACGTCTCGCGATGAAACTTTCTGGCGCGGTCGATTTTAACGCGCCGGCGCTGGACTACGCGCGCACAGATTTTCCTTTGCTCGAAGCAGATGCGAGCGTGGAGAAAGCGCTCGAGGCGATTCGACGCGAAGGCATTGGTGAGCGCGTCATTTATTTTTATGCAGTGGACGAAGGTAAGCGACTCGTCGGCGTGGTTCCAACGCGCCGTTTGCTCACCGGCTCACCGACTACGCGATTGCGGGAGATCATGGTTCCGCGGGTGATCGCTTTGCCCGCCGAAGCGACGGTCCTGGAAGCCTGTGAGTTTTTCGTCCTCTACAAGTTCCTCGCCTTTCCGGTGGTGGATGCGGAACGTCATGTGATTGGAGTTGTCGATTCGGACGTGTTCATGCAGAGCGTTCTCGAAACGGAGGAAACCGAAAGTGAAGGTGCTCGCGACGATTTCTTCGAGGCGCTTGGCTTTCATCTTGCGCAAGTGCGCGACGCATCGCCGTGGCGCATGTTCCGTTATCGTTTTCCCTGGCTTTTGGCGACGGTGGCAGGCGGGACAATCTGCGCGATGCTTGCCGGCGCGTTTGAACTGACCCTCGCGCGCAGTCTCGTCATCGCATTTTTTCTGACGATGGTGCTGGGGCTCAATGAAAGCGTCAGCACGCAATCGATGAGCGTGACCATCCAGGCGTTGCGCTCAGCCCGCGTGACCTGGAACTGGTTTCTTAGGGCGCTACGGCGAGAAATCGGGACGGCCGTGTTGCTCGGACTCGGGTGCGGCTTCGTGGTCAGCGCGATTGTTTGGATCTGGCGACACGACGTTCGCGGTGCGTTCGTCATCGGCGGAAGCATTTCTCTCTCGCTGGTCAGCGCGTGTTTCTTCGGGCTAAGCGTGCCATCGTTGCTGCACTGGTTGAAGCTCGACCCGAAAATAGCGGCCGGGCCCGTCACGCTCGCGCTCGCGGATTTCTTCGCGCTGGTGTTTTATTTCACCGGCGCATGGTTGGTCTTCCGATGAATGCGTCTGCAAATGTGGTCTGGGTCAGCGTCATCATTCCGGCGTTGAATGAGGAGGAACCGATCGGCGACGTTGTTCGCGCTGTCGCAGTCACGAGCATTCCACGCGAAATCATCGTGGTCGACAACGGCAGTACCGATGCAACCGCACAGCGCGCG
>QHRC01000173.1 GCA_003219995.1 Verrucomicrobiota bacterium | reverse complement strand
ATTTCGAAGCCAGGCATGTCCGGCGTAACCAGAAATGCCGTGATCACGGTTTTATTTGACCCGGGAACTGGCGTCCGCGCCATGACCGTGAGCACGTGCGCGATGGCTGCGTTCGTGATGTAGCGCTTCTCCCCGTTCAAAATGAAATGCGAACCGTCTTCGGTCGGCCGCGCCGTCATTTGCACGTTCGCGGCATCAGAGCCAGCCTCGCGTTCGGTGAGCGCGAAGGCGCCAAGCTGTTCGCCGTTCACGAGCTTCGGCAGCCATTTTTGTTTCTGCTCGTGCGTTCCAAAGAGCAGCAACGCCCGAATGCCGATGGAATGATGCGCGTTGACGAAAACGGAGGTCGACGCACAGCGGCGGCCGATTTCTTCCAACACTTTGCAATTCGCCATCTGCGTAAAACCGCGGCCGCCGTACTCGGCGGGTGCAGTCATCCCGAGCACGCCCACGCGCCCGAGGCCGTCAATCAGGTCGCGCGGAATTTCTGCTTGTCGATCTATTGCTGCGGGGTCGAGCTTCTCGTCGAGAAACTTGCGCAGTTCCGCCAGCGAGTGGTCCAGTTCGGTTTGCTGTGCTGCCGGAATTCGCGGATAAGGCAACACCCAATCGGCCACGAAGTGACCTTGGAAAAGACCTTTCGCAAAACCTAGCGCCTGCGGCCCGGCGAAAAGCAACTCCTCTGCCTGTTGAATTTCTTTTTGCCGCTCGACCTTGTTCATAAAAAATGAATCCGCCCGAACCTGGGCGGGTCACGAACTGTAGCTGGCTACCCGCACCTGTCCAACACGCCGACGGCAGCAACTTCCAAACCTTACGGGAAACCAGCAGCTTCCGCTACAGCTTTAACTGCATCCCTGGCTCGTTCCGCATTCCGTGCAGACGCCGCAGGCCCCGGCGCGAATCACTTTGTCGCTCCCGCAGTGCGAACAGATGATGTCCATGAACATGTTACCGAGCGCTTCCTGCACGCGGTCGGCGTGACTGCTGCCGTTGCCTGTCACTTGCGGTGATCCATCGTTGGGCAAATGACTCGTGATCACGTCGATCAATTCCTTTTCACCCGTCCGTGCTAGATCGGACACTGGGCGATTGAGTGCCTTCTTTTCCATCTCCGGAATTTCTTTGAGCGGCAACTCCGTTTGTCCCCGGCTGGGCGAGGTCGCCTCCTTGTATCCTTTGATGAATTGGCAGGCGAGCCAGCGAAACACATAATCGGTTATGCTGGTCGCGTTACGGATGTCGGGATTTTTGGTGAAGCCGCTCGGTTCAAAGCGTTGGTAAGCGAATTTTTTTACCAGACTCTCCAACGGCACTCCGTACTGGAGCGCGATTGATGTGAGCGTACCGACCGTATCCATCAGGCCGCCGATCGTGCTGCCCTCCTTCGACATCGTGATAAATAGCTCACCCGGCTGATTGTCCTCGTACAAACCAACCGTGATGTAACCTTCGTGTCCGGCAATCTCGAACCGGTGCGTTAACGACATTCGTGTGTCGGGCATGCGATGCCGGATCGGTTTGTCGAGTTTGCCCCGCAACATTCTAAGTTCCTCCTCCAACTCGAGAATGCGCTTCTGCAATTTATTACCATCCATCGAGACGCCGAGTGAAAGATCGACATCGCCGGCCGCGCCCATGTCTTTTGTCTTGCGCGTGTTGAGTGGCGCCGAACGTTTCGAGCCGTCGCGATAAATAGCGATCGATTTCAATCCGAGCCGCCAGCCTTCCACGTACGTGTTCGTGATGTCTTCGACCGTGGCCGAGTCCGGCATATTGACTGTTTTCGAAATGGCGCCACTCAGGAACGGCTGTGCCGCTGCCATCATCCGCAAGTGCGCCATGTAATTGAGCGAGCGCTGACCTTTGAACGGTTTGAAGGCGCAATCGAAGATCGCCAAGTGTTCCGGTTTCAATCCGGAGGAAATCGTCGATCCATCAGTGTCCGGCACATCCTCGATGGTGTCGAACGCATCGATGTGCGCGATGATTCGTTCGATCTCTTCGGAATTGTAGCCAAGTTTTTCCAGCGCCGGTTTGACTGTTTGATTGACGATTTTCAACATGCCGCCGCCGGCCAGCAGTTTGTATTTCACCAGCGCGATGTCCGGTTCGATTCCGGTCGTATCGCAATCCATCAGAAAACTGATCGTCCCGGTCGGCGCGAGGACCGTTACCTGCGCGTTGCGATAACCGTGGCGTTTGCCCAGTTCGCCCGCGCGCTTCCACGTTTCGGCGGCCTCCTTTTTTAAGTGAGCGAATTCTTCGACATCGGGAATTTCATTGACCGCGCAACGGTGGAGATCGATCACTTCGAGCATCGAGGCGACGTTGTTCTTCGCCACCGGTTTCGGCACGTCGCTGCAACGTGCGTCCCGATAACCGGGAAACGGTCCAATCACGCGGGCCAGCTGCGCACTTTGCTCGTAGGCTTCGCCAGTCATCATGGAAGTGATCGCGCCGCAGAGCGCCCGACCTTCCACGCTGTCGTAACCGTAGCCGTAACTCATGATGAGCGAGCCGAGATTCGCGTAACCCAGCCCAAGCGTGCGGAAAATGTGCGAGTTTTCCGCGATCTCTTTGATCGGATAACTGGCATTGTCGACGATGATTTCCTGGGCAGTAATGAAGATGCGAACCGCCGCTTTGAATCGTTCCACATCGAAGCCGCCCTCCGCCGTCTTGAACTTCATCAAGTTAAGCGAGGCGAGATTGCAGGCGGTGTTGTCGAGAAAAAGATATTCCGAGCACGGATTGGTGGAATTTTGCCGGTCCGTGCCCTTGCAGGTGTGCCATTTGTGGATGGTGGAATCGAATTGCATTCCGGGATCGCCGCAGACGTGCGTTCCTTCGGCAATTTTGCGCAGTAACGTCCGCGCATCTTTGCATTCGCAAGGCTCGCCGTCGCGCACCCGGCGCGTCCACCATTCGCGCCCTTCGAGCGCCGCCTCCATGAATTCGTCGCTCACCCGCACGCTCAGATTCTCGTTCTGATACATGACTGAGCCGTAGGCGTCGCCGTTGTAACTCCCGTCATAGCCTTGCTCGATCAGGGCCCAGGCTTTCTTTTCTTCTTTTTGCTTTGCGTCGATGAACTCCTCGATGTCGGGATGCCAGTCTTTTAGCGTGTTCATCTTCGCGGCCCGCCGGGTTTTGCCGCCGCTTTTCACCACATTGGCAACTTGATCGTAAACTTTTAGAAACGAGAGTGGCCCGCTCGGTTTGCCGCCACCGCTCAATTTTTCCCTGGTCGATCTTAGCGAGGAAAGATCGCTGCCGGTGCCGCTCCCGTACTTGAAGAGCATCGCCTCGCTCATCGCCAGCCGCATGATGTCCTCCATCGTGTCATCCACCGATTGAATGAAACAGGCGCTGCCCTGCGGGTATTCGTATTGAGTCGTGGCGCGCTCCGCTTCTCCCGTCGCGCGATTGTAAAAGTAATTGCCCGCGCCCGCGTTTTTACCGACGCCATACTGATGATACAAACCGACGTTGAACCAGACCGGCGAATTGAACGCGCCGTGCTGGTTTACGCACAGCCAGGTCAGTTCGTCGTAGAAAACCTCCGCCGCCTCCGTGTCCTCAAAATAACCGTCCGCCATCCCCCAATCGGCGATCGTTCGTGTGACGCGATGCACCAGTTGCCGCACGGAAGTTTCGCGGCCACTCTTGTGTGGATCAGTTCCGTTGCCGATGTCGCCGTAAAAATATTTCGAGACCGCAATTTTCGTCGCCAACGCGCTCCAGTTCTTCGGTACCTCGATATTGTCCTGCTTGAAAATGACCTTGCCGCTGTCGTCGGTGATCTCCGCCGTGCGCCGTTCCCATTCGATCTGATCAAAAGGCGAAATCCCAGCATCACTAAACACTCGCTCAAAACGCACACCGCGAGTCTGCTTTTTCAACGTGCGATTTTTTCGTCGGTCCGGTGATTTGCGCGATTGAGTCAGTGAAGAAGGCGGTATGCCAGATTTGAGTTGGATCATGGCTGGAAGGGTTATTTAAGTTGTGGATAAGAGAAAATAATAGTGAACAGCGCCGCCAATAACCTGTGAATTCCAGCGAACAACAAGTAATAGCGGAGCCGTCCGGCGGATATACAATATGCAGTGCGAAAAGGTCTGCTGACAAGCTTTAAATTGTGACATTTTTCCACCCGGTCATCCCGAGCCGTATAGACGGCGAGGGACCTCACAAATATGCGAAGAATCCGCTTGCATCAGCCGGGCCGCAACTTCGAAAGCATCTCAGTTCCGCCCCATTTGCAAACCCGCCGCTGCGTCTCATAATAACGGCGCTTTTGTTGCGTTGATCGGTCGTCGATCTTGCAACAACGGAAGGGTGGCTGAGTCCGGTTTAAGGCACTCGACTCGAAATCGAGCGTGGGGCAACCCACCGTGGGTTCGAATCCCACCCCTTCCGCCACGTAGTTACACTTCGAATCTAGATTTATTCGCGGTTTTCCCGTTTGGGCTCAGTTTGAATCGAAACCACGTCAATTGCGCTGACGTACAACACGCCAGTCAAAGTGAATCGAGGAGCGCTTGACGTCGGAGCTGTTTCGCAGATTTAGCGCGAGGCCTTGCCAGTTTCTGCTGGGTCTGTCGACTATCCGGAGTATTTGGCGGCGGTGTGAGGCCCAGACGCTTGTAGCCCATAATAGAAACGGTCC
>QHRC01000172.1:365-5457 GCA_003219995.1 Verrucomicrobiota bacterium | reverse complement strand
TGCGCCTTTCTCTCACACCAGCTTCTACGGCATTGGTCAATCGAAGTTTTCGCAATTTTCATTTTATCCCGAAATTTTTTTCGGGGTAGTGCGACGGTCATCCGCTTTCGCCCCGCAGTCGCGGGGCTACAGCGCGATAAATAGATTGCCGCTACAAAGTTTTGCAGCCGATACGGCTGCCGCTACAGGGATTGCCGCTGAGGACAGCGGCAGCTACAACGCCCGTTGTGATTTGATGAGCACGGCGTAACTTCGGCGATGCGACGCTGCCGCGCGTTTACGTTGATCGAGATCGTGATCACGGTTTTCATTTTGATGCTGGTGTTGTTGCTGGCGGTGCCGAGCTTGAACGGCGTGCTCGCGGACAAGCGGCTCCGACGTTCACTCGAGGGTTTCAACAATCTTGTGCGTCAGGCGCAGGAGCGAAGCGTAGTGGAACGTCGCCCTTATCTTATTGTTTGGCGCGAGAAAGAGGTCGTGCTGCGTCCGGAAGCTTTTGCAAAAGATGAGCAAGCGAAAGTTTTGTCGGAATTTCAGTTGGGTCGCGACGATGTTTTGAAACTGACCTTGCCCGCGGCCCTGACAAAGAATCCGCCGGCGCAATGGATTTTCTGGCCGTCCGGCACGTGCGAGCCGGCTGTTGTCGAATTTAGCGGACGTGATGGGTCATGGAGCGCGCATTACTCGGCGCTCAGCGCGCGCGCTGAGCTGACAAATTATGCGGCGAGGTAATCCCCAAGCGATACGCAAAGGTAGGGACGGTTCGCTGAACCGAGCCCAGCCGGATTGGCGTTCGCGGGCGATTGAGGTCAATCGCCCCTACCTAAGATCGACAATTTCAAGATCGAGAAATGCGTTCGCATTGTACGAGGTGCTCCTTGGGGTCTTTATTTTCGCGATCGGAGTGCTCGCGCTCGGTCGTGCGGTCGAGAATTGTTTGCATGCAAGCACGCTTAGCGCGGAAGAGGATCGCGTGCGGCAGATTTTGTCCAACCGGATGGCGGAAATTCAGGCTACGCCGGGATTTCCCGACACCGTGAAGGAATTCAACATCGACACGGGCTACGGCGTGGTGAAGCTGATCCAGAAAAGCGCACCGGCCGGTTTGACCGAACCGGATGGCGGCCAGCTCGGCGGAATCAATCTTGTCATTTTGACCGCGCAGTGGGCAGGCGGCGGTGTCTCGCAGTCGAAACAGATCGAGTTCTATGTTTATCGACCCGGATAATCACGGAATTGCGGATTGCCCGCCGCGGCCCGTGAACTTCTTGCGGATTGCGGATCGGGTCATTTCGCGAAAAGCAAAAGGCGCTGGCGGGTTCACCTTGCTCGAGATCACGCTGGCGGTGGGGATTCTGGCGATGATGTCCGTGGCGATTTATCGATTCGTGGAATCGAACCTGACGGCGATGCGAGTCTCATCGGAGACGAGCGCGGCCGATGCGCGCTACGAGGGTTTGCGGGAGCTGTTGATGGCGCAATGGCAAAGCTTGCCGCCGGGCAGCGGCGCGCTGACGGGTGAGCCGTTCAAGTTAAACGATCGCCCGCGCGATGAGATCAAGTGGACTTGCAGCGCCGGCCCAGGATTGCTCACGCGTTATGCGCCCGGCGAATTTACGGTCTGGCTGCGGTTGCAGCCGGAAAACAAAAAAAGCGACCGGCTCGACCTTGGCTTATTGCGAAAGCCAAAAGACGACTCATCCATCACCCACGAACACGAGACCTGGGTCCCGTTGATCGAGGACGTGGGCAGCCTTCAAATCCAGTACTTCGATCCGCGCTTGAATGGTTGGGTGGGGCGATGGACCGACACGATGCTCCTGCCACGGCTGGTGAAAATTGTTATCGGACGAAGCGACGCCGCAATGCCCTGGGAGGTGATTATTCCCCTGGGCCGAACACCGTTTTGACGATGTCGATCTTAGCCAGAGGTCAGAGGACAGCCGCCTTCGCCAAGGCTACGGCCAGGGAGGTCAAAGGACAGAGGGCAGCGATCAGCTGTCACAGATCAGACGTCAGAGGCGCGGCGCTTATGCTCGCGCTCTGGGCGCTTTTCTTGCTTAGCGCGATGGTGATTTCGTGGGCGCTCGATATCGATTCACGTCTTACGCTGTCCGGAAACGCGAACCGCGTTCTGGAAGCGGAAGCGATGGCTTGCTCCGGCGCGGAGGTTGCTTTGCATCCAAACATCAAGCCGGGTTCCCCAAATCTCCGCCGACAAATCAATGAGCGGGAAAATTACGACGTCCGCATCACCGGGGAAGGGGGCCGGCTGAATGTGAATTGGCTGCTGGCCGGCGAAGACCCGAGGCGCCTCGAAATTTTGCGGAAATATCTCGAGAACCAAGGTGTTGATCTGAATGAACGCAACCGGATGATCGATTGTTTGCTCGACTGGGTGGATCCCGATGATCTGGTGCGATTAAACGGAGCGGAGGCGAGCGAAGATTATCAGCCTGCAAATGCACCGCTGGTCCGAGTGGATGAGTTGAAGAAGATCAAGGGTTGGGAAGAATTTACTTCGGCTCCGGGCTGGGATGAGAATTTTACTCTCAACAGCACCGGCCCGATTGATCTCGCCTGGGCTTCGCGCGAAGTGCTGCTGGCCCTGCCTGGGATGACGGAGGAGTTGGTCGACCGTTTTTTGCTCGTGCGGCGCGGACCCGACGGGATCGATGGAACCGCCGACGATGCGCCATTCAAGAACCTCGAGGATGTGCGGGCGGCGCTCGGTTTTTCACCGCAACAATTTCAGCAACTGGCTGGTCTTGTCGGATTCAAGGACCCGGTGCTGCGAATAGTAAGCACTGGCAAATCGGGTGCGGCGATGCGAATCGTCCAGATGGTGATTCGCAGGGCCAACAATGTTAATGTTCCTCAATTGATTTCCTGGAAGGAGCTTTGATATCGAGACGACATCGGCATCGGTTTTTATAATTCCGACCGCGCATGGCTGGAACTTATTGCGTTCCGCGGAGGGCAATGGTTCGTGGAATGTGCTGATGATTCGCACGTTGGATGAAGCCGTGCCGTTGCTGAGGGCACAGGACGACGTGGTCCTCGGGCTACCGATCGCGGCCGTGCTCGCGCAGCGACTTCGATTGCCCACGGTCGATCCAACGGAGTTTCCGGAGATGGTCCGGATTCAAATCGAGAAAGCGCTTCCGTTTTCACCGGACGAAGTGACGACCGATTTCGAACTGATCGAACAGAATGAAACGGAAAGCATTATTTCCGCCATCGCGGTGCGGAATGAGCGCCTGGCGGAAATCGCCGCTCCGCTCCTGGCGGGCGGCTACATCCCGCGGCAGGTGACCGTTTACGCTGCGCAACGGGCGAGTACTCATGCGCCCGAAGGCAATGCCCTTCTTATCTATCCCGAAGGCGAAACGCTGGTTTCCGCAGTGACCGAGAATGGCAAAGTCAGTCTTACTCGAACGCTCGACGGCGTGGCGCCGGAACAGCTGCGGATAGAATTGCCGCAACTGGCATTGAGCGCAGAATTGCAGGGAATCAGCGTATCGTTTCCAAACGTGTTATTGGACGAGACCTGTTATGAGTTGCGCGACACGGTGCAGGGGATCATGGCCAGCCCCACCGAGCTCGTTAGTGTCGAAACGCCGCCGGCCTCGGTAAAACTAAATCTCCTGCCCGAAAGCTGGCGGCAGCGCCGGTCGCAACTTGCCAGACAAGGAGAGTGGCGCCGAAGACTTCTCTGGGCCGGCGCCGTTTACGCCGGACTTCTCTTTCTCAGTCTCGCTTCCCTTGCCTCCGTTGACTTTGAAATTGGGCGTCTTGATCGAAGCATTGCGCGCGATGCCCCGCAGACCTCATTCGTCCAGGCCGCGGAGGGGAACTGGAAGGCGCTCGCTCCCGCTATCGATTCGCGCTATTACCCGGTGGAAATTTTGCTGCATCTTTTCGAGAGCCTTCCGTCGCCTGACGTTCGCATTACCACCTACAGCCAGTCTGCTCGGCAAATTTCCGTGGACGGCGAATCTAGTTCGGCCGCGCTGGCCTACCAATTCATCGACAAGGTAAAGAAGAACCGGGAGCTGCAAGTCTTTCAGTTCGACATGGCGGCGCCGCGCATTTTGCCGAACAATCATGCGCAGTTTCGCTTGGAGGGAAAACCACGATGATCCCAGCCTGGTACGAGCGGATGAATCAGCGGGAGCGCATTCTCGCATGGATTGTCGCTGGCGCGCTTATCGTCTTGCTCAACCTGGTCATTTGGAACTGGCTTTTCGGCGCCCTCGCCAGGGCGCGCGCCCAACTGGCAACGCGCCAGGCAGCTCGCGCCGAACAGGTTGTTTATATAAAAGACCGTGATCTCTGGACGAAACGCGACCAATGGCTCACTCAACATCAACCCACGCTAAAAAATCCGGCGGAAGCATCCACCTTGCTCGATCAGTTGAAAGAGATCGCCGGCAAATACAACATCTTGATCGAGAATCCGGCCATTGGCTCGGGCGAAACTACCCCCAATCATCAGACTGTTTTTGCTTCTATTGAAACAAAGAGTCCATGGCCGCCTCTGGTCCATTTTCTTTACGACGTGCAACAGCCCGAATCATTCGTCGTGTTCGAGAGCGTCAGTCTAATGATCGATAGCGGCGACCCTACGATGATGCGCGGAAAGCTTAAGATCGCCCGCTGGTTCGCGCCAGTGCAGCGCAAGAAAGGCTGATGATGAGACGCTCGCGAATTTTCATCTCGATCTTCGTTTTGCTTTGTTCGATCTCAACCGAGCGGGCCGATGAGATTCCGAAGCGATTCAACTTCGACCGTTATTCAGGAATGCTCAATCGCTCGCCCTTTGCCATTGCCACGGCGGCCGTGGCGCCGATCACTGCGCCGGATTTTGCCAAAGATCTCTACGTAGCTAATGCTGCGCGTTCGCCGGAAGGCGACATGGTGACCATTGCCTCGACGTCGGACAGAAACTTCAAAAAATATCTCAGCACCAGGGAGCCGGTGGATGGCTACAGCATTGCCAGCATAGAATGGTCTGATCGCGTCGGCGCGACCAGAGTGACAATCAGCAAAGACGGCAAATTTGCCACGCTTAAGTTTAATGAAGCGCTTC
>QHRC01000172.1:0-264 GCA_003219995.1 Verrucomicrobiota bacterium | reverse complement strand
GCCGTCAACGCAGCAGTGATTGGCTGACTCGCGTCACCTTTTTGGGCTCGGCTCCGCAGGCTCGATTGTCGATCTTGCCGCCGCGCCTGCTTTTAATCGCCCCAATCGTCGTCGCTTGTGTCCGGTTTGCGATCGGGTCCCGCGGAGTAAAGGTCGTATCCATTCGGATTTTTTATTCCCGGGCAAAGGTAAATATAATTACTCTGCCAGGGATCTTTTGGTCGCTCTTTATATAATTGATACCAGCGTGCCGGCTTGGGGTCG
>QHRC01000046.1:11367-26169 GCA_003219995.1 Verrucomicrobiota bacterium | reverse complement strand
ATCCAGAGCATGAGCAGCGCGAAACCGGAATGAATATCGGGCAGCTGAAAACCCAGGCTGGTGAAGACGCCCGTGCCGATGATGTTTGCTACCACGATCGCGCAAGCGGTGACAAAACCAATCGTGCGATGCGGCGCTGGCGCTTGCGGCGGAGCCTGGAGCGTGGCGGTTTTCATTGCTAGATCGACAATTGCAGCTTGGTCATCGTTGAAGGGCGTGAAATCTGTTCGGTTGTCACAAGCGCAGCCCGGCTTCACCTTGTAAGCATCATGAAATCAACGCTCTCTATGGAAACGGCAACCCAACTCGCGGTTTTTCTTGAGAATCGTCCGGGCGCGCTTGCCCGCGTGTGCGAAGCGCTCGCGCAGTCCGAAATTAACATTCACGCGCTCGCTACTTCCGACACAGTCGATCATTCGGTTGTGCGCATGGTGGTGAGCGATCCAACCAAAGCCCTCATGCTCTTGGGCGAGACCGGCACGCTCGCGCTCGAGTCCGAAGTGCTGATGATCGAAGGCACGAACCAATCGGGTACGCTTGGAAAAATCGCCGAGCGACTGGCCAAGGCCAATGTGAACATCGAATACGCTTACCTCGCAACCAGCCCAAAAGCGGAAAAAGGACTGATGATTCTGCGTCCGTCCGATATCGAAAAAGCCCGGCGCGCGCTCAGAGATTTGTAACGCTTAAAGAGCGAATTCACGGGCGCAGCCCCGGTGCAAAAGATAAAATTGGGTCACGCCATTTGGTTTAATGCATTGCCAACGCGCACTCTCCATGTTGGATAGAAACTCGCGTTTATGACTCCGGTAAAAACCTGGCTCGGTTATCCCTATCCGCTCGGTGCGACCTGGCTGGGCAACGGGGTCAACTTCGCCCTGTTTTCCGAGTCGGCGACGAGTGTCGATCTTTGCTTGTTCGAGAGTCTCGAGGCGCAACAGGAAAATATTCGCATTCCAGTGACCGAACAGACCGATCAGGTTTGGCACATTTTTCTTCCCGATGTGAAGCCGGGGCAGCTTTACGGTTACCGGGTAAGCGGACCCTACGAGCCCGAGCACGGCTTGCGGTTCAACAGATCGAAGTTATTGATCGATCCATACGCTAAGGCGATCGCGGGTGAGATTAACTGGGCGGACGAGTTGTTCGCTTATGTGGTCGGGAGCGAGGACGAAGATCTTACTCGCGATTTTCGCGACGACGCGTGGGGCATGCCGAAATCGGTCGTGATCGATAATGCGTTTGACTGGGCTAATGACAAGCGGCCAGCCACGCCGCTGGACAGCTCGATCATCTACGAAGTGCATGTGAAAGGACTCACGAAACTTTGGCCGGATGTTCCGGAGGAATTGCGCGGTACGTATGCCGGAATCGGGAGCCCAGCAGCGATCAAATATTTTAAGGAGCTCGGCGTCACGGCGGTGGAATTGCTGCCGGTGCACGCGCATGTCGACGACAAGGCATTGGGCGATCGCGGCCTGACGAATTATTGGGGCTACAGCACGATCGGTTTTTTTGCGCCGCACGCCGAATACTCAAGCACCGGGCAAATGGGCGAACAGGTCGGCGAATTCAAATCGATGGTGCGCAATCTCCACGGTGCCGGTCTCGAGGTGATTCTCGACGTTGTCTACAATCACACTGCGGAAGGAAATCATCTCGGCCCAACTCTTTGTTTCCGCGGCATCGACAACGTGGCGTCTTACCGATTGCTCTCCGAAAATCCGCGCTTCTATCTGGACTACACCGGCACGGGCAACACCCTCGATACGCTTCATCCCCGGACGTTGCAGCTCATCATGGATAGCTTGCGCTATTGGGCGCTTGAGATGCATGTGGATGGTTTCCGTTTCGATCTCGCCCCGGCGCTCGCGCGCGACGGCACCGGCGTGAATAAGTTTCACGCGTTTTTCAAGATCATCCGGCAGGACCCGGTGCTCTCGCAGGTGAAGTTAATTGCGGAACCGTGGGATGTTGGCGACGGAGGTTATCAGATCGGAAATTTTCCGACGCCCTGGTCCGAGTGGAACGGGAAGTATCGCGACACAGTGCGTGCCTATTGGAAAGGCGACGAAGGTAAGATCGGCGAAATGGCTTATCGATTGACCGGCAGTCCCGATTTGTATCAGCACGACGATCGACGGCCGAACGGGAGCATCAATTTTCTCGCGGCACACGACGGCTTCACCTTGAACGATCTTGTCAGTTACAACGAGAAGCACAATGAAGCCAACGGCGACGATAATCAGGGTGGCGACAGTAATAATCTCTCATGGAACTGCGGCGTGGAAGGTCCGACCGACGATCCCAAGGTCGACAATCTGCGCCGGAAACAGCGCCGCAATTTTTTGACGACGCTCTTTTTATCGCAAGGGGTGCCGATGCTTTTGGGCGGAGACGAGTTCGGCCGGACACAGCAGGGCAACAACAACGCTTATTGCCAGGACAATGAGATCAGCTGGTTCAATTGGGCGCGCAACGAAGAACAGAACCGGCTGTTCGAGTTCACCAGGCGGTTAATTCATCTGCGCAAAGAGCATCCGGTCTTTCGACGCCCAAAATTTTTCCAGGGACGGCGGATTCGTGGCAGTGAGATCAAAGACGTGATGTGGTTCAATCCGGGCGGCAACGAAATGAGCGAGGAGGAATGGGCTTCGCCATTTGTGCGCTGCCTCGGGATGTTGCTGAGCGGCGATACCGCCGACGTGGTCAATTTCGAGCGCGAACCCATTCACGACGACACCTTTCTCTTGCTCATCAATTCGCACTTCGAACCGATTCAATTCGTTCTCCCGGGCCAGGAACATCTGAGCTGGGAGTTGATTCTCGACACCCGAGACGAAGACGGCTTTTTGCAAACGCCGAGAAAGTTCGATTCGGGCGACGAGGCGGAAGTCGGTGAGCGTGCGGCTTGCCTGTTGAAATTGATTGCCGGCGAACCGGCCAGGGCGCGCGAGGAATCGTGGAAGAAGCGCCATATTGAGCTACCGCCGGCGATCAGTGCCGAAGAAGAGCGGGCCGGAGGGAAAAAGCTGTAGCGGCGTTCTATGAACGCCGGAAAATTAATGCGACCCCGAATGCTTTCGGGGGCCGCTACAGGTCGAAAACAAAATTTTGTGGCCTCAATCTTGTCGCGAGAAACGAATTGATTATAGGAATGTTAATGTGCGCTTCTTCCTGCGCTCAGAGCCTTGGCGGGCAATTTCTCTTATGACCCCGACTTCACTCATCATCGTAGTCGACCGCGGAACTTTGAAAGCGTATCGGGTCGATGAAACGCCGACGCGCGGACCAAGTTTGCATTTGATTCAGGCGTTCAACATTACCGATGCGCACGGCAAATTGGTCGACAAAGTTTCCGATCAGGCGGGAAGATTTCCGGTGACCGATGGCGCCGGCACCCACCATGGAGCTTCCATTTCCGAACGGACCCAGCTGGCAACGGAAACCGATCGGCGCATTTACAAACAGCTGGCCGATCAAATCGTGAAAATCATCGATCGCAGCGGCAAGGAAGGCTGGTCGTTCGCCGCCCCGGCCGAGATCCATTCGGCGATTGTCGATCTTTTGCCTTCGGCCGCGCGCAACCGGATCGTCGAGCACGTGAAATCGGATTTGGTCAAAGTGGAGCCGGCGAAACTTTCTACCCATTTTCGCTCACTTCGGCCAATTTGAAGAAGATGTTTCGCTTCCTCAAAACCACTTCCTGAGCTAATCTGGAATCACCATGCAACTGCCGGTTAAAATCACTTATCGTGGCCTCGAAAAAACAGACAAGATCGACAATCTCATTTTGGATTACGCGGCCCGGCTCGAGAAATTCTGCGACCACATCAACCGTTGCGACGTCGCGATCGAGCAAACCAATCACACCCACCAAAAAGGAAATCCCTATCGTTGCCGCATCGATGTGACCGTTGCCCGCGGCCATGAGCTCGTCGCCGATGAAAAGCAAATGGACAACGGCTCCCACGAGCCGTTGAACAAAGTCATCCACGACGCTTTCAAAACAATGGAACGCGAGTTGCGCCGCGTCGTCGACAAACAACGGCGCGACATAAAGACCCACGCCGACTCACGTTCGCCGAAATAAGATCGACAATCGCCTCCAGCCAAAAGAGGACAGCAGATTACGCCGGCGCGCCGCCGAGAGCGCCGGGGAGGGGCGGGGCGACGTCGGGAGCGATGACAACTTGCTTGGGCGGTTTTTCCGGCGGCATCTTTTGAGCGGGAGGCGGGGTGGCGCTTGGCGGCGGCTTCAGCAAACGGCCATGCTCGATGATTTCTTTGATCTGCGAACCGTCGAGGGTCTCGTACTCAAGCAGCGCTTTGGCAATGACTTCGAGCTTGGCGCGATTGGCAAGCAGCGTTTGCTTCGCTTTTTGATAAGCTTCGTCGAGCAGCCGGCGCACTTCGTGATCGATTTCTTCGGCGGTGGCTTCGCTGTAATCGCGGGCGCGTGAAATGTCGCGACCGAGAAAAACGTAATCTTCGTGGTCGCCGTACTCGACCATGCCGAGTTTTTCGCTCATGCCCCATTCGCAAACCATTTTCCTCGCCATGGCGGTGGCCATCTTGATGTCGCCGGCGGCGCCGTTGGTGACATCGCCAAAAATAATTTCCTCGGCGACACGGCCGCCCATTTTGACGGTCAGACTGGCGAGCAATTCATTCTTGCGGTTGGTATATTTGTCTTCTTCCGGCAACCACATGGTCGATCCAAGCGAGGGGCCGCGCGGGATGATGGTGACTTTGTGGAGCGGCTCGGTGTGCGGCAAAAGCTCGAGCAAGAGCGCGTGACCTGCTTCGTGATACGCAGTGTTCTGTTTTTCTTTTTCGCTGAGGGCGAGACTGCGGCGCTCCTTGCCCCAGCGGACTTTGTCGCGCGCTTCTTCCAATTCGGCGAGGGTGATTCCCTTTAATCCGCGTCGCGCAGCGAGCAATGCAGCTTCATTGATGACGTTGGCGAGCTCGGCGCCGGAATAACCGGGTGTGCCGCGCGCGACCACGGCAAGATCGACGCCCTCCGCCAGTTTCACTTTCTTGGCGTGCACACGCAGAATTTCTTCGCGGCCTTTCACATCGGGAAGGTTGACGGTGATCTGTCGATCGAACCGTCCCGGCCGCAGCAACGCGGGATCGAGAACATCGGGGCGGTTGGTTGCCGCAATGATAATGACGCCTTCCTGCGTATCGAACCCGTCCATCTCGACGAGCAAGGCGTTGAGCGTTTGTTCGCGCTCGTCATGTCCGCCGCCGACGCCGTGGCCGCGATGGCGTCCAACCGCGTCGATTTCATCGATGAAAATGATGCAGGGCGCGGATTTTTTGCCTTGCTCGAACATGTCGCGCACGCGCGACGCGCCGACACCGACAAACATCTCGACGAAATCGGAGCCGCTGATCGAGAAGAAGGGAACATCGGCTTCGCCGGCGATGGCGCGGGCGAGCAAAGTTTTGCCCGTTCCGGGAGGACCGACCAGCAACACGCCTTTCGGGATTCGTCCACCAAGCTTCTGAAACTTTTTCGGATCGCGCAGAAATTCGACTAGCTCCTGCACTTCGTCCTTCGCTTCCTCGACGCCGGCAACGTCGCGGAAAGTGATTTTGTTTTTGTCACGCGCGAGCATGCGCGCTTTCGATTTGCCGAAATTGAGCGCGCCTTTCCCGGCCATTCGGATTTGCTGGCGGAAGAGGAAATAGAGCACGAGCAGAAAAAGCGCGATTGGCAGAAAACCGGCGACGGTTTGCGCGATAACGTTGGACTCGGTCTTGATCCCGGGCTGCATTCCAGCCGCCGCAAGTTTTTCCTGCAAGTTAGTATTGTAATTGAGGTAAATGGTGGTGCGGAACTTGATCGGCTGCGCGGGTTGCGAGCCGACGCTTTGCTTGAGGTAATAGCCGCTCAACGCCTGCGTCGCCCGACCTTCTTCGACAATGAGCGTCAGGGGGAGATTTTTGTCGTTAACGATCTGCTTGTTGTCGAGCAACTCGAGGAAACGATTGTACGGGATCTCTTCCACCGGCTGCATCCCTCCGCGATAAAACAGCATGGCGAGGGCAATGAAACCGAAGGCGATCGCGATGAGGATGACGCCGCGCCAGTTGAAATTCGGCTCGGTACCGCGGGATTTATTCTCCTTTTGAGAATTGCGATCGGGTTGGGGCATAAGGAATGCGGCGTGTTAACTGCCGGGTGGAAACGCTAACATGAACAAATTGGCAATGCAAAGAAGCAGGAGGCGCGCCGCGAGTTAAGAATCGACATCGTGAGGCGTTGAAGCGTTGAAAATTTGGAGCCGCGAAGCAGGCGGCTACACGTTGCGTCGTTCGTCGATTTCGGTAAAATTTCAACCCAAACATCAATATGACGGAACTGGTCACAACGGTTGCAGATAAGATCGACCGCGCGGTGCAGCGGGTAACGCCGTTTGCCTATCGGGTGCGCCGGAGAGGTCGGCGTTGGGTGCGGCGTGCTCTGCGCAAGCCGCGTAGCGTATCGGAGGGACCGAATCTTTTACCGTTACTGATCCAGGTCCTGGCCAGTTTTTCGAAAGCGGACGGTGTTTTGCTCGAAGAGGAGATCGACTCGAGCCTCGGCTTCCTCCGCTACGATTATCCGGAGGCCGTTTATTCGGAGCTGCGGCAGCTTTTCCGGCAGGCGCTTTACGAGCAGCAGGACCTTTCCGCGATGGCGCAAAAGCTCGGCGCGCAACTGAGCACGGAGCGCAAGATCATGCTGGGCGTTCAGCTTTACGACCTGATCTCGCAGGCCGGATTGAAGCAGGAACAGGTCGTCGCTTTTTATTCTTTCATGTCCCAGCTGGGCATGGCGGCGCAAGCGATCGACATTGTCTATCAACTCAATGCTTCCGAAGATTCCGATCCGTCGATTTACCAGCGCGGGGCATCGCCGCTGGAATCGCTTTCCTTTGGGACGAACGGCCGCGCGGATGTAACGCTCAAAAGTCTGGGTGGAAACGATCGCCTGCTCGCGTTTCGCTATCACGATCTCATCCTCCTAAAAAATTACAGTGCGCAAAATGTTTCGGTGCGTGGCCGTCCGCTCGTGCGCGGCGGCTTTTGCCGCATTTACCCAGGGCAGCGCATTCTGGTGGGCGATCAGGTGCTCAGTTATCAAGAGCTGGCCCAATATTTTAATGCGAAGAAGAACGTCTCACTGCCGCAGATCTTTATTCGCGTAAACAAGGACGCTGACGAAGTGGCACTGGAACGTGCGCGGACGCGTGAAAGCGCGCTTGAAGTCACGTTCGGTTTGAAGGTGCGGGTCAAAGCTTTGCGCGACGTCGATGCTGTGCTCAACGGAGTGAAATTGAAATCCGGCGCGCAAGTGGAAGCAACTTTGGAAGACAAAATCCTCTTTCACAACGACAGCGAGATGGACTTGATCGATCTGCGCCGGCGCGCTCGCGCTATGGGCGGCCGTTTTCAATTGAAGGCATCCAAATCGGAGTATCTCGTCTCTAATAACCCAAGTTTACTCCAAGCCGACGATATCCTCCTGTCTCCGGGCACGAGCGGTGATGTGCTCTTGAAGATTTTTTGCGATTACGACAAGCGCGTCGGTCGGCTGGAAGTGATGGAAGCCGATCGGCCCATCCTGGTGGGCGAGACGCCGGTCCGAGTGTCCGCGCCGCTTCGGGACGGCGACACTGTCCGGATCGACATCGGCCAATTTCTCCGGTGCAATTTTTCCGAACGCATCATCGAGGAAGAGCGCAACATCATTCGCAGCCTGGAGGTGCGCGAAGTCACGCATCGCTTCAGCAATGGCGAGATCGGTCTGGAGGGAATTTCCTTCGGTATCACTCGTGGCGAACTGGTTTGCGTAATGGGCGCCAGCGGTTCGGGAAAAAGCACGCTGCTCTCAGTGCTGGCGGGACAGCTCCAGCCAAGCAGTGGACAAGTCTTTCTGAACGGACAATCGCTTTACCCGAATCTCGACACACTCAAGCGTTATATCAGCCATATCCCGCAGGAAGATGCCTTCGACGAACATTTGACGATCGGGGAAAATTTACAATTCGCGGCCGCGATGCGTTCGCCGCATCTCTCACGACGTGATCGCATGCGCCGCCTCGAAGGAAAACTGGTTGAGCTTGGCCTGGGCGAGCGTCGCGACGCCGTGGTGGGCAGCGCGACGAAGAAAATGCTCAGCGGCGGCGAACGCAAACGTCTTAATATCGGACTGGATATGATTGGCCTGTCGGACGTTTACCTTTTCGACGAACCGACCTCTGGCCTTTCCTCGAAGGATTCCGAGCACGTCATCGAGATCATTCGCGGCATGGCGCACAATAAGATCATCATCGTCACGATCCACCAGCCGAGCTCCAAACTTTTCCAGATGTTTCACAAAGCGATCCTGCTCGATAAGGGCGGGCGGCTTGTCTTTTTCGGCACGCCGACGGACATGCTTCGCTATTTTGCCGAAGCGGAACATCAACATCAGTTCGGCGCCGAGCTGGGAGCGTGTCCCTCCTGTGGAACCACCCGGCCGGAATTTATTTTCGACGTTCTCGAAACTCCGCTGCGCGATTTAAGCGGCGACATTATTTACGAGGAAAATAACCGGGGTCAGCTTGTCGCCACGCGCCGTTATTCGCCCGATTTCTGGCGCGATAAATATGAAGCTTTTCGGTTGATCCAAGACGTCAAACAAGTTTCGCTGCGCAGAGAACCGGTTGTCCCGCTGCCGGCCGCGCCGGCGCAGAAAAAGCGACTGCCATTTCGCTGGCACGACGAGTGGACGCAATTTCGCACTCTTTTGCGCCGTTCCTTCGTTAGTAAACTTCGCAATCGCGCCAATCTCGTGATCACCATCGGTGTGGCGCCCGTTCTGGCGCTCCTTATCGCGACGATTCTGCGCTACTCGGATAGCGGGAGATACGATTTTGCCTCGGCCTATCACATCCCGACATTCCTGTTTCTCAGTCTGATCGTCGCGATGTTCCTCGGCCTGACGAATAGTGCCGACGATATCATTCGCGACCGAGCGGTGCTGCAACGCGAGCGTAACCTCGACGTTCGACTGCCCTACTACGTCGTCTCGAAAACCCTCACCCTCGGCGTCTTCGCCCTCATTCAGTCTGTGCTCTTTGTCTTGATCGGCAATTACGCTCTGGAAATACGGGGGATGTTTTGGATCGATCTGGGCATCATGCTTATGACTGCGATGGGCGGCGTATCGCTCGGCCTCCTCATTTCGTCGCTCGTCGCCGATCCGAAAACGGCGGCTAACATCGTCCCCCTTGTCCTCATTCCGCAGATCATCATGGGGGGCGCGATGATTAAATACGAGGACATGAACCGAAATCTCGCGCTGCTTTATTCGCTTACCCACTGGTTCTCCGAACATCCGACTAGGGAGCAGAACAAAAAAATGGAGAGCAAGCTGCAGGTGCCTTTCGTCTGTCAATTTATCGCCATGCGCTGGTCGTACGAAGAACTCATCGTCGCACAAGCCAAGCTCAATCCTTTAACGCAACGGCAAGACCGTGCTAACGACGAAATTCAGCGCCTCGCGCCGAAAGTCAGTACGCCGGAGCAGCGAAAGCGGCTCGACGATCTAAAAGAAACACTGGCCGTTCTCTCCGGTCTGGAAGCGAAATCCGCGAGCGAGCTTGATCACTATCTCGGCTTGCTCGATCAGATTCTGGACCGCAAACGGCCGTTCGACCGCGCTCTTTTCAAAGACGCGGCCGGCCCGGTCACAGCCGAGCAGGTCTATACGAACCAAAAGGTCTCCGACCTGATCTCGAATGCTGAGATGGAACAAAGCGATTATCGCCGCGGCAGCCGCCCGAACGTTTTCTTCGGCGCGCACAAGCATTACCTCGGTATCAATGTGAGCGTTTTCGTTTTCAATACGATCATTTTAATTGGGTCGACGCTCGGCTTACTCGTCCTGCTCAACTGGATTTTGCGCCGGCAACTCGAAGTGCGAAGAACGAAACCGCAGAATTTGTAGGGCAGGGCTCCGGCTAGCCGCGGGAACTGATGCGGTTGCCCTACAATATTTTCGAGCGTACAGAGAACCAATCGACATGACTAATTCCAAGAACCAAACCCGCCTGATCGTCGCAGCGAGCGAAACTGACGCGGACATGCTTTATGCAACGCGTTTCTTCGCGCCCGATCCATTCATCTTTCTGCAACGCAACGGCAAGCGCACCCTGGTGTTGAGCAATCTGGAGATCGGCCGCGGCCGCCGCCAGGCCAAGGCCGATGAATTTGTCTCTTTCGATCAGCTCGAACGCGAAGTACGGGGAAAATCGAAAAAGGCTCCGCCGTATGAAAGAGTGCTCAGCCATTTTCTCCGGAAATGCGGCGTAAGGTCGGCAATCGTTCCCGCAAATTTCCCTCTCGGTTATGCGCAAGAGCTCGTCGCGGATAAAATTCGATTACGGGCGACGAACGGCCTCTTTTGGCCTGAGCGCGAGGCCAAGTCCGAAAAAGAAATCGAGATGATCGGTCGCGCCTTGCGAATTACCGAAATTGGACTCAAGCGCGCCGTCGAAGTGCTTGTAAGATCGACAATTACTCGCGAAAAAAAATTACGCTGGTCAGGCAAGACTCTGACTTCGGAAATGTTGCGCGCGGAAATCGATTCCGCAATTTTGCGCGCGGGCGGGACGCCCACCGGCACGATTGTCGCCGGCGGCGACCAAGCATGCGATCCGCACGAGCGCGGTTTTGGCCCGCTTTACGCCAACTCGTTGATCATTCTCGATGTTTTCCCGCGCGACGCCAAAACCGGATACTTCGGCGATATGACGCGCACGGTTTTGCGAGGACGCGCCAGCGAAGCACAGCGAAAACTTTGGGAGGCGGTCAAAGCCGGTCAGGCACTCGCGCTGAAAAAAATCAGGGCGGGCGTGGATGGAATGACGATTCATAAGGCGATCCAGAATTTGTTTCGCGAGCGCGGTTTTCCGACCGAAGTGCGGAAGGGAAAGAACGTCGGATTTTTTCACGGCACGGGGCATGGACTCGGGCTTGAGATTCACGAATATCCGCGTTTACAAAAAGTGACTTTGAAAGATCGACAAGTATTGACGGTCGAGCCGGGACTTTATTACCCGGGCCTGGGTGGAGTGCGCCATGAAGACGTGGTGGTTGTGACAAAATCCGGTTGCAAGATTCTTTCGCGGTTTCCGAAAAAATTGGAAATCTGAGGTGGATCGAGCAGTCCCTTGCTCGATCCTAAATAATGGTGGCGAAGGTGCGTTTGCTGAACATCGCCCGACAGAGCGGCCGATCCACCTGAAATGAACGAAGCGCGCACTTGCACGTCTAATTCAAGCAGACACACTTAAGACAGAAATGTTCTATCCATACGGATTTGGAAATCATTGGCTTCTCTACATCGGCGCGCCCCTGATCATTGGTATTTGGGCGCAGATTCGCGTCAGCGGCGCGTTCAGCAAATGGGGGAAAGTGCGAGCGAGTTCGAACATTACCGGGGCCGAGTGCGCCCGCGAGATTTTACAGGCGGCGCAAATCCACGATGTCGATGTTGTGGAGACGAATGATTTTCTCGGTGATCATTACGATCCGACGGGCAAAAAACTTTGTCTTTCGAGCAATGTTTACAACACGCCTTCAGTCGCCGCGCTCGGCGTGGCCGCGCATGAGACCGGTCATGCTATCCAGCATGCCAAAGCCTATGCGCCGTTGAAGGTCCGCATGGCGATAGTACCGGTAACGATGGTTGCCTCGCAGATGCTGCCATTCGTCATTTTCGGCGGCATATTTTTTCACATCACCGGCCTGATCACGCTCGGCATTTATTGTTATACCATTCTACTCGCATTTCAGTTGATTACGCTGCCGGTGGAATTTGATGCCTCGCGCCGGGCAAAAATCATTTTACAGCAAATGGGGATTGTCCAGCCGGGCAGCGAAGTGGCCGGCGTAAATAAGGTTTTGAACGCGGCCGCGCTCACTTATGTGGCGGCTTTCATTGCGGCGCTCGGGAACTTGCTCTGGCTGCTTTCAATGCGAGATCGTCGGAACTGAGCCGCGCGCTGTTGAAGAAGATGAATCCTTCAGTCGCATTGCCTGCTCGTCGCATTTCGGATTTGTTGTCGTCCGGACTGGAGGCTCGTGTTAAAACTAAAAGGCCGCGCATGGACAAGCCACGAACCGACGAAGACCAACAGTTGGTGGCGCGCACCCAATCGGGTGATGCCGGCGCTTTCGACCAGTTGGTAGTAAAATACACGCCGCGCCTCTACGGTCTGGTTTACAACATGACCTCGAACCACGAGGATACGAACGACCTTTTGCAGGACGTTTTCTCCAAGGCCTACAAGGCCATTCGAGGGTTTCGCGGCAAGTCGTCGTTTTACACGTGGATCCATTCGATCGCGGTAAACATGACGCTTAATTTTCTTAAAAAACGCGGCCGCCGTTTTCAACTAAGCCTGGATGATGTCGACGCCAGCATTCAGAACGACAAGGAATTTCTCGAGCTGACGGCCACGAGCAGTCCGGTACGCGAGGCCGACCTCTCCGAGCTGCAAAGAAGATTGAACGAGGCCATGATGAAATTGTCTGATGAACACAGAGCCGTGGTCACCATGTTCCACATTCAAGGAATGCCGCACGCAGAGATCAGTAAAATCTTGCGTGTCTCCGAAGGAACGGTACGTTCGAGACTCTTTTACGCGAATCGGCAGTTGCAAAATTATTTGGACGAATTTCGGAAGAACCCTGTGGCTTAACTCCGCGAAGCGATGAACGAATTTGACGACAACGAAATTGCAACGCTGCTTCGGCTGAAGCGGCACGAACAGCCGCCGCCAGGGTACTTTGAGAATTTCCTGCATGAATTCCATCGCCGCCAGCGTGACGAGCTGCTCCGTCAGCCGCTTTGGCGCATCTGCCTGGAACGGACCCATAATTTTTTGTTCCAACTCAATGTCTCTTCCCTGACCTCTTATCCGGCTGCGGTCGCGGCGGTCCTGGTCTGCGCTGCAATCATATCGCTCAAGATTTATCAGGGGCCGGAAGCGGCGACTGTCGCGGTTCAAAGTCGGTCGGTATTGTCCGCGACTGCGAATGGAGAGGGGCAATGGACATTGTCGTCCCCGGTGGCCACGCGCGTCTTCAGCACGCAACCGCTTCGCGAGTCCAGTGAAAGCGCACACACTCACTCCCGCGGTAGCGGGACGCCGCCCCGTTACGTGCTCGACAGCGTCCCCGTGAGTTATGAGGCGACTTTCAAATTTTAGTCGCGCACCGGAATCTCTTTTCCGGTTTCACTTCGCCTCAGTCTACGGACTGGTTCTCGCACTGACTTTCTTCGCGACCTCTGCTCTTCGAGCTCAAGACCAATCCGCTGCCAGCATCAGCCGGCAGGTCAAGGACGTCTTTGAGCGGGTCGCGAAGGCAGTCGTGAAAATTCATGGCGTCGACGAGCACTGCGAAATTTCCGGTACCGGATTTTTTGTCGATCCAACCGGAACGCTTTACACTTCCTATACCGTGGGCGGGGAAGCGGGAAATTTCACGGTTGAGTTTGAGGGCAAAAAATATCCAGCGCGGCAGATTCTGGCCGACATCCGCAGCGGCATGGCAATGTTAAAAGTGGACGCCGCCACGCCCGCGTTGCCGATTGGAAAATCCGATCAACTCGAAGTCGCGACCCCAGTCGTCACCATCGGTTATCCACTCGATCTGCCCGAGACGCCCAGTTTCGGCATGATCGCCGGCTTCGATCGAAAATATCTGGGCCGCTATTTTTCGACGACGCACTTGCGCGTCAATCTGCCAACCCAGCGCGGAGAAGCTGGCTCGCCGCTCCTGAATTTGCAGGGCGAGGTGATCGGCATCCTGGTCAGCAGCCTCGAAAATAATTCCGCTTGTTACGCATTGCCGATCGATGCCGCGGAAAAGATCCGGGCCGATTTCGTCCGTTTCGGGGAGGCGCGCCATGGCTGGATCGGCATCAATGTTTCCGAAGCGGAGACCCCGGTAGAAGGCTCGCGCGCGGAAATGACTAAGATTATGGAGGGCACGCCGGCGGCGGACTCTGGCATCAAGGCCGGTGACATTCTCTTGCAAGTGGGACGGAAAAAAGTGCGCGAACCCGAGGATGTGCTGGACGCTTCGTTTTTCATTAGCGTGGGAACGAGCAGTTGACCTTCAACGTCCAGGCCGATGTTCATCCGGCCAGTCAGCATCTGCCATTAGTCGCAGCGCCGACCATGAATCAAGCGATTCCGCTCAAACTCGATTCCCAGGTCCAACGCAGGCCGTAGCCGCCCGCGGAGAGCGCTCAACGGCCCAGCATTTTCCGAAAGGCCGCTTCATCGAGAATGCGAACGCCCACTTGTTGCGCCTTCGCTAACTTGCTCCCCGGCTCTTCGCCCGCGAGCAGGTAATTCGTTTTCTTGCTCACGCTCGTGCTCACTTTCCCGCCGCGCTGGATAATCATCTCTGCGATTTCGTCGCGCGGTTCGCTCAACGTTCCAGTCAGCACCCATGTCGATCCTGTAAATGGCGATTCGGTGCCTTGCTCACGCCGCGGTTCGATTTGTGGTCGCACCCCGAGCTGTTCAAGGCTCTCGATCATTTTCCGGTTTCGTTTTTCCTGGAAAAACTGCTCAATGCTTCGCCCGACGACTTCGCCTACGTCTGGAGTTCGTTGTAACTCCTCGGCCGACGCTTCCATCAATTTTTTCAGGCTCCGAAAATGTTCGGCCAGTGCACGCGACGCGCTTTCCCCGACGTGTAAGATTCCCAATCCAAAAATGAGCCGCCAAAGCGGGCGCG
>QHRC01000046.1:0-11194 GCA_003219995.1 Verrucomicrobiota bacterium | reverse complement strand
CGCTGGACACTGGCTGTTGATGCAACGGACCGCGACCTGGCCTTCGTCCTTCACCACTTTGCCGCCGCAGACTGGACACGCGTTGGGCATGCGAAATTTTTTTTCCTTTCCGGTGCGCGCGTCCGTTTTCACTTCAACGACGGCTGGAATCACTTCACCAGCCTTCTCGATCACGACCGTATCACCGATGCGAATGTCTTTACGGTTGATCTCATCTTCGTTGTGCAACGTCGCGCGACTGACCGTGCTTCCGCTGACGAGGACCGGTTCGAGCACCGCGACAGGCGTTAATGTTCCAGTGCGTCCGACTTGAACGACGATGTCGATCAAACGCGTTTCCACACGTTCGGCTTCGTATTTGTAAGCGATGGCCCAGCGCGGCGATTTCGCGGTGAAGCCGAGTCGCTCGCGTTGCGCGAATGCATCCACTTTGACGACGGCGCCGTCGGTTTGATAAGGAAAATCGCGGCGGATGTGATCGAGTTCGTGGATCGCCTCCAAAATTTTCTCAACCGAATCTGCGCGCCAAAACTTCTCCGTCGCGGAGAGACCAAGCTTCTTCAGCAAAGAAAAAATCTTCGAGTGAAGATGAACATCTACTCCTTCCGTCGCACCGGTCCCGTAAAACACCACGCCGAGCGGACGCTGCGCCACGATGGCCGGATCGAGTTGCTTGAGTGAACCCGCCGCCGCATTTCGCGGATTCGCGAACAAAGGCAACTCCGCTTTCTTTCGTTCCTCATTCAACTTTTCGAAGCCACGTTTATCCATGTAAACCTCGCCGCGCACTTCCAGAAGTTTCGGTGCCGCTCCACGCAATCGTTTCGGCACTTCGCGGATCGTCCTGATGTTTTGCGTGATGTCGTCGCCTACTATCCCGTCGCCGCGCGTCACCGCGTAACGCAAAGCGCCATTTTCATAAAGCAACGAAACCGCCACCCCGTCCACTTTTGGCTCAATCACCACCGGAATCTTTTCGTTCGGCAAAAGACGCGTGATGCGCGCATAAAATTTGGCGATTTCTTCTTCCGAATAGGTGTTGTCGAGGCTAAGCATCGGCGCACGATGCTCGATTTGCGCGAACGCCGTTAGCGGTTTGCCGCCGACCCGCTGCGTCGGCGAATCCGGAGTCGCGAATTGCGGGAAACGGCTTTCTAGATCGACCAATTCGGCGTAAAGCACGTCGTATTGGCGGTCGCTGATCGTAGGGGCCGCTTCTTCATAGTAACGCTGGTTATGCTCTTCAATCTGCTCTCGCAGCTGCGCCACGCGCTTTGCGGCTTGCTTCTCGCCGGCAGTCATAATGGATGATATACAAATTACTGTAACGGCGGTCTATGACCGTCGCATTTATTGCGGAGAATCTTGCGACGGCCGCAGACGGCCGCTACAAAATTAAATTCAATGGGAAACGTTCCCGAGAAAATCCTCGGTGTCGAAGGCGGCGGAACCAAGACCGCGTGGGCCTTGGCCGAACGCGACGGCCAGGAACTGCGTGTCGTCGATCAGGGAAAACTGCCGCCGTCGAATTTTCGCCTGGCCACTCCCGATCGTTTGCGCGCGATTTTCGCCGAGCTGCCAAAGCAAATCGATCGCGCCGGTATTTTTTTGGCCGGTTGCGGGACGGCCGAAGATCGACAATCACTCGCGAATCTTTGTGCGGAGATTTGGCCGGGCGCGAAGATCGTTACTGGAAGCGATCGTGAATCCGGTCTCGCCGCTGCCCTCGGGCATGGTGATGGGATTGTGGTGAACGCTGGGAGCGGCTCATCCGTTACTGGACGTCGCGGCGACAAGATCGAGAACGCGGGGGGGTGGGGACACATCCTGGGTGACGCCGGCGGCGGATATTTTCTTTCGATCCAGGCGCTTCGCCTCATTATGCGCGAATATGATCTGCATCGCGGCGAAGTGCAGTTTACGACAAAAGTTCTGCAGGCCCTTTCCTTGAACAACTTGGACGAGCTCGTTCGCTGGGCGCAGACCGCTGACAAGATGGAGATCGCGATGTTGGTCCCGGTCGTCTTCGAAGCGGCGGCTAACGGTGATGCGCGCGTTATGGAAATTATTGAAGAGGGCGCGCGTTGCTTGAGCGAATACGCTGAAATCGTAGCGACACGGCTTCGCTTGCTTGCGCCGAAGATGATATTGCTCGGTGGCCTCTTCCAGCGGGATTCAATCTATACCCACGCCTTTCGCCGCCGGCTAAAAAAAAATCTGCCCGATGCGCGTGTAGCAACGGCGGAGCGCGCGCCGGAATTGGGCGCAGCCTGGCTGGCCGCGGAAATGGACGACCATGCCACGACCCGAACGTTGAGTGACCAGGATAAGATCGACGATCTTGCCGCCGCGCTGACCGAACAGCGCAATCCGCGCTCGGAGAATTTAGAAAAAATGAGCGCGCGAAATCTCGCACAGCTTTTCGTCGATGAAGAAAAGTTTGTTCAAGAAGCCTTGCGGGGCGCGATTGTCGATCTTGCCAGGGCGATTGAGCTTGTCACGGCGTCGCTGCGCAAAGGTGGCCGGTTGTTTTATGTTGGCGCTGGGAGCAGCGGTCGGATCGGTGTGCTCGATGCGAGTGAAATCCCGCCGACATTCGGTACGTCGTCTGAACTGGTGCAGGGAATTATCGCCGGTGGAGTCACAGCCCTTCATCGCAGCGTCGAAGGTGCAGAAGATGAAGAAAGTGGCGGCGGGCTGGCAATTGATGAACGCGGGATTAAAGATGTCGATATTATCGTCGGGATCACAGCAAGCGGTCGCACGCCGTTCGTTCTCGGCGCATTGGCGCGAGCGAGGTCGTTAGGGGCAAAAGTTATTCTGCTCACTTGTAATCCGGAGCGCTCTGTAAAAATAGATGTCGATCTTGCCGTCGATCTCGCGGTCGGCCCGGAAGTTCTCACGGGCTCGACCAGATTAAAGGCGGGCACGGCGACAAAGATTGCGCTCAACATCATCAGCACGGGGGCGATGGTCGCGCTCGGCAACGTGCGCGGTAATTTGATGATCGATCTTCATGCTTCTAGCACGAAGCTGCGTGATCGCGCGGTGCGCGTGGTCGCCGAACTCGCAAATTGCGATTATCAATCGGCTCGCGAGCGACTTGAAGCCAATGGCTGGAATTTGCGTGCCATTGCCGACAAGATCGACCCGCTTCACGCCGCCAAGGCATCTGATTGAATCAATCAGCTGGGTCGCCCAGCTCCTTCTGTTCCGGAGCTAATACGAATGCATCCGCATTTGTGTTGAAGGAGCTGCCCGCCGGGGCGGGTTCGGCGAGAAATAAGAGGATCGACAATCGATACTGGTCGATTTTATGCGAGTTACTGAAAATGGAGGAGCATTTGGAAAGCATTTGGACTTGAAAATTTTCATTCGATAAGCGCACTGTTGCTACGCGGCGCGAAAGAAGTTAGAAACCTCAACCGAAAGAAAATCTCTATGCTCTGGACTATCTTTGTTATTCTACTGGTGCTTTGGCTGCTTGGATTGGTCAGCTCCTACACGCTGGGTGGCTTCATCCATCTCCTTCTGGTCATCGCGCTCGTAGTTTTAATTATTCAATTACTCCAAGGCCGGCGCCCACTTTAGGATCGCGTTAATGAAACCGGCTGGGATCGTCGGTATTATTCTCATCGCCATTGGCATCATCGCGCTGGCCTATGGCGGATTTACTTATACGAAACGAGAAAAGGTGATCGATGCCGGCCCGCTGCAAGTCAGCGCCGACAAAGAACACACCGTTCCATTTCCGCCGGTCCTGGGCGGCATCTGCCTAGTCGGCGGGATTGTGCTGGTAGTGGTCGGCAGCCGGAAAACCTGATTCCGGATTTCCGATTTAGCCGGCGGCTTTGAGCACTGCGAAGGTTTTGCTGCCTTTGCGATCGAGGTAGAGAAGAACGCCGCGCTTCGGATCCGCTTTGGTCAGCGCTTCGCGGAAACCGGCGACATTGTTGACCGGTTTGCCATCGACTTCGGTAACGATGTCTTCGCGCTGAATGCCTTGTTGGGCCGCGAGGCTGTTGTCATCCACGCCCGTCACAATGACCCCTTGCTGAACATCGAGATGAAGACGTTCGGCAACTTCCCTGGTCAAATCCTGCACCTGCAATCCAAACTTGCCGACATCTTCTGGTTTCGGCTGGCCTGGCTCGATCGGTTGGTTTGAAACGCGAGCGATCTCATTTGGCAGTTCGCCGGTCTTAATCGGGATTTTAATCGTCCGACCTTTTCGCCAAACAGTCAGCTCGACATTTTGGCCGATCTTCTTTTTCAGAATCTCGTGTTGGAGTTGGGAATCGGTGCTGACCGGCGTTCCATCGACATTTGTGATCACGTCAAATGGACGCAGATCGCTTTTATACGCGGGTGCGTCCGCCTCAATCGTGCGCACGACCACGCCTTTCTCGACGCCTTTGAACAACTCGCGGATGGACGGATCGTCGCCGAGTGATTCGATGCGGATGCCGAGCCAGGGCCGCACAATTTTATGACCGGCGATCAGCTCGTTGCCGATCTCTTTGGCCATGTTAATTGGGATCGCAAAGCCAAGCCCACGATTCAATCCGTTGATCAGCGCGTTCATTCCGATCACTTTGCCGTCGATGTCGCAAAGCGGGCCGCCGCTGTTGCCGGGATTGATCGAGGCATCGGTCTGCAAATAATCCGAGATCGAGTAACCGCCAGACGTGAACAATTTGCTGCGCCCTTTGCCGCTGACGACGCCGTAAGTAAACGTATAATCGAGCTTGAACGGCGCGCCGATTGCGAAGGCAAACTGGCCCACGCGCACTGCGTCGCTGTCGCCGAGTTGCACGACTGGCAAATCTTTCGCGTCGATTTTGATCACCGCGATATCGGTCTTCTCGTCCGTGCCGACGATCTTGGCCGGAAATTCGCGGCCATCCTTCAATTTCACCTCAACTTTGTCGGCTGCCTCCACCACATGAAAATTTGTGAAGATGTAACCGTCCGGCCGGACGATGAATCCCGAGCCTTCGCTTTGGACGGGTTGAAAATTTCTCGGATTTCTCTGGGGATTATTTTCGTCAGGCGGACCCTGGAAAAATAGATCATCGAAAGGCGAGCCTTCGTTGCCGTCGTTCTTTTTCGTCATTTCAATAATGACGACGCTCGGCGCAACGATCTCGAAAACCTTGGCAAATGCGTTATTGAGTTGATGCACTACGTCTTTGCCAGCCTCCGCCGCCGCGGTCGGAACAGTAGGCGTGGGAACGACCTCCGGTTGGGCCGCAAACGATGTACTAATTGCCGCGCATAGAGTGAAAATGGATAAACGCATTGGTTGCAAATTGGACAGCATTGAACATGCAATGTTCAACTGGCCGCGTCCAATCCCCGCTCGTGCGGAGGCGCCGCCGCAGTTCGCTTCAGCTCCTTTTAAGCCACGGGACAAGAGGTCTATAATTTGCGACCGGCCTGTGCCTATGCGTGCATTCAAAAGGCGAAATGTCCTCCGAAGCGGATCTGTCCTTTTGATATTGCTGTGGGCGACAGCGATTGCGCCCGAGCCGGGCGCGCACATCTCGATTACGCCAGCCGACTTGGTTCGAGCTGTCACCATTGATAACGCGTCTATTATTGACCTGTGCCTGATCGAACATGTCGATCCAAACGGGCACGATGCCCAAGGCCGGACGCCGTTGCTCATCGCCTCGTCACAGCAGAATTGGAAGCTGGCGCGGCGACTCATCAATGCTGGCGCGCGCGTGGACCTTGCTGGTGAAAAAGGCTTCACGCCGTTAATGGCAACGGCAATGCACGGCAACCTCGAGATGTTCCGTTTGCTGCTCGCACACTCAGCCGATCTTCGCGCGGAAGCGCGTTGCACGGACGGACGGGACCTTTTGGGAATGGCCCTGGCCGGTGGTAATACGGAAATCGTAAAGGCCGTGACGGAGCGATTGCCGCTCATGCGGCAATGGACAACCAGTACGCAGCGCGCGCTAAAAGCGGCGCTCCTGGCAGAAAATAAGGACCAAGTCCGGCTGCTGCTTGGTAAACATTCCACGCCTCCCACGCCGGAAGGAAAAAGAGTGCCGCTTCTCGCCTATTCCATCGTCAACAACGACGCGCCTCTTTTTAACACACTCCTAACCTGCGGTGCCGATCCTAACACGATTCTGCCGGCGAGCTGCGACAAGGATTTTCTGGCGCAGCTTCCGTCAAAATCGATGCGCGGTTATATCGAAGAGGACAAAAACGTTACTGCGCTAATGCTTGCCGCAGGGCTCGGCCGGGAAAATTACCTGCGCGCCCTGCTTGAGGCGGGTGCCGACCGAAAACGTGCTACGCGCCGTCATAAGATGATCGCTCTCTATATTGCCGCGGAGAGCGGCCACTGGCGATGCACACAAATCCTGCTCGGCAGCGGTCCACCACCGGATCAACTGCGTATCGAAATTTCGCTCGCTTCGCAACGCGCTGCTCTCGTTAAAAACGGCGTGCCGATATTCCACACGGAGTGTTCAACTGGCCGGCAGGGTTACTCCACGCGCACGGGCCAATTTGTGATAACCGACAAAGAACGGAATCATCGTTCCACAATTTACAAAGTGGACATGCCCTATTTCATGCGCCTCAGCTGCCTCGATTTCGGAATGCATGCCGGACTCGTGCCCAATTATCCGGCATCACACGGCTGCATTCGGTTGCCGCCCGAGGCCGCCCACAAATTCTTCGCCGAAATTCCGATCGGCACGCTTGTCACCGTCCAGTAATCGCGAAGGTGCGTCGCGCACTTTTCGGTGCCCGCGTTGACACGATTGTTAAGGCTCTTAACGTTTTTGTTCCCAACTCAAATGATCACGTTTGCCGATGGAAAAGGGGACGGGAAAGAGTTCGTCTCGCACGCGCCCGGTTATTGGTCCCGCGGCCGCGGGATCGCGCCCGAGCCTTGGAACGATTGGAAATGGCAGCTCAAAAACAGGGTCATCTCGCTCGCCCAGCTCGAGCAACATATCGATCTTAGCGAGGAAGAACGTAGCGGCGTTTTGCTTTCCGGCGACAAACTCGCGCTCGCCGTCACCCCGCATTTTTTTAATCTGATTCCCCGCGAGAAAAATCCGGATGATCCGATCCGGCGCCAGGTCATTCCGCGGATCGAAGAAACTTGGACGTCGCCCTACGATATGGCCGATCCGTGTGGTGAAGATTCGCACATGCCGGTGCCGGGCCTCGTGCATCGCTACCCGGACCGCGTGCTTTTTTTGGTGACCGATCGTTGCGCGAGTTATTGTCGATATTGCACGCGCAGCCGCGTGGTCAGCGGCGCCGGCGAACAGGAGTTGCATACCGATTTTGAGGAAGTGTTTCGTTATCTCGAGAAGCACACCGAAGTGCGCGATGTGCTCTTGAGCGGCGGCGACGCGCTCATTTTCAGCGACGATAAGATCGACAAGTTGCTCCGCCGCTTGCGCGCCATCCCGCACATCGAATTTCTCCGCATCGGCACGCGGGTTCCGATTTTTCTACCGCAGCGGATCACGCCCGAGCTTTGCGCGATCCTGCAAAAATATCATCCGCTTTGGATGAGCGTGCACGTCAATCATCCGCGCGAGCTGACGATTGAAGTAAAGGAAGCGCTCGAGCGGTTAGCGAATGCTGGCATCCCGCTCGGCAACCAAAGCGTGCTGCTCAAAGGCGTGAACGACGATCTCGAAACGATGAGAACGCTCGTCCACAAGCTGCTCATGTGCCGGGTACGTCCGTATTACATTTACCAGTGCGATTTGATCAACGGCTCATCGCACCTGCGCACGTCGGTCGCGAAAGGGATCGAGATCATTGAAGGCTTGCGCGGACACACCACCGGTTACGCCGTGCCACAATTCGTCATCGACGCGCCCGGCGGCGGCGGCAAGGTCCCGATCAATCCGGGTTACATCCTCTATCACGACAATGAAAAAATCGTCATCCGTAATTACGAAGGAAAAATCTTCGAGTATCCGGAGACCGGCGGCGACCAATCAGTCCAATTCGCGCCGCAGAGTGAATATCACGACGAGTACCTTTACTCGTAAGTGGATCGGCCGCTCCGCCGGGCGATGCTAAATAATTGCGGGTTCGCCGCCTAGATTCTCAACATCGAGCAAGGGACTGCTCGATCCAACCGTGCGATAGTCTGTATGATATTGTCTTACAGCCATGAGAGAGACCGTGACCATCAGCATTCCGTCACTAATGCGGAAACAATTGAGCAAAGCGGCCAAAGCAGACGCGATGACGCAAAGCGAGTTTGTGCGCAAGGCGCTCAAGACCGAGTTGTTTCGCCGCTCGCTGCGTGCTGCGCGCGCTGAACTGCTCCCGAAAGCACGCGCCAAAGGCATCTACACCGATGACGATGTCTTCAAAGCAGTTTCGTGAGGATTCTCTTCGACACGAACGTCCTCTTCGCTGCGTTCACGACCCGCGGTTTTTGCGAAGAACTTGTCGAAGAAACCATCGATCTCTACACGATCATCTGGTCACCTCCGCTTCGCGCTGAGTTCATCAGCGCATTACGCCGCAAACGCTTCGTTACGCCGACAGTTCTGGAGGCCATTGCTGCATTCAGCGACGTCTGCGAAATGTGCGACCCCCTTAAGCTTCCGAAACGCGTCTGTCGCGATCCCGACGGTGACGTTGTTCTTGGCACCGCGCTCGCCGGTCGCGCCGACCTCGTCGTCACGGGCGATCACGATTTGCTTGTGCTGAAAAATTTTCGGCGCATCCAAATTCTGTCGCCGTGTCAAGTGCTGGGGACTTTGCATTCGAAGTAATTCACCAAGCGGGGAACGAAAATGCCTAGTTGCCACCCTAGCGTGAATGGAGCCGATGGGAATCGTGCGACATAGATGGGCAAGCCTTTAGGCCAAGCGAGCGGGAGCAAGTGGGTCAATATCATGACAAGTATCTGTACTCCTGAGCTGACTCCAAGATCGCCTCCTGTTTGCTTCGAATGCGACGAACTACCGCACGGTCACCTTGGCTGTCATGCCTTTCATGGGGTGAAAATCCACCGGGCATGTAACGTCGTAGATTCCGCGCTTGAGAACGACGTGCAAGACCTTGGCTTCATTCGGCCCCAGATTGGCTCGGAGCTTTTGATCGATCCCATTCCCTTTGATTTCGAAATTGTGTTTCTTTTTTCCCGCGTTCTTGACGATGAAGGCCGTCTTCCCCGGCTTTAGGCTCGTTGGCATGTCGATCTTGTATTCGCTCAGCGTTACATCAACTCGGCGCGCGTCCGGATCAGGCCTGAGCGCATCGACTGCGGTCTCCGCGGCCTCTTTTGTCCCACGGACGACGCTTTGCCGAACATTTTTGGCTGTATCCGCAGTATCCTGCGCCACCTCGGCTGCCCTTTCGCCGACACGTTGTGCTTGAGCGATCCCGACCGAGATCGAAGCGGCAAGAAGAATCGAAATAAATGTTTTCATGATACTGAAAGATCGTGTCTGTCATGCAGGCTGCGCTTCGTTCAAAGCTGAATTTATTGCTCAGACAAAGGTTTCCTCTTGGACAAAACTTCGCCGCCGATCACCGTCATCTCACAGCGGGTGTTCAAAATCTCTGGCTCGGGGACTTTCATGATGTCGTTGGAGAGGACCGTGAGATCGGCGAGCTTACCGACTTCGATTGAGCCTTTGTCGGTTTCTTCGAACGCGGCGTAGGCCGGCCAAAGGGTAAAAATTTTCAGCGCTTGCTCGCGTGAGACTGCTTGTTCGGGATGCCAACCTGCGCTCGACTCGCCTTTAATGCTTTTGTGAGAAACGGCGGCGTAGAATTCGATCATCGGTTCGCCGCGCTCGACTGGCGCATCGGAGCCGCCGCAGATGATGGCGCCCGTTTTCAGAAAGCTTTGCCACGCGTAGGCGCCGGCGAGACGGTCCATTCCAAGCCGGGTTGGGGCGAAAAACAAATCGCTGATCGCGTGCGACGGTTGCATCGAGGGGATCACGCCAAGCTGTGCGAAGCGCGGAATGTCGGCAGGATCGACAATCTGCGCGTGCTCCACTCGCCAGCGCGGCTCGCGAATTTTTCTTTGGTCAGGCGGCACCGCCTTAAACGCTCGTTCGTAAAGATCGAGAATCGTTCGGTTGGCGCGATCGCCGATGGCGTGCGCCTCGACTTGAATGCCGCGACGCAGAGCTTCTTCGAACGTCGGGCTCAAATCCTCCGGCTTCTCGGTTAAATAACCCGCCGTGGCGGGCGCGTCGTTGTACGGTTTTAGCAACGCGGCACCGCGTGAGCCGAGCGCGCCATCGAAAACGACTTTGATCGTGCGCTGAGTGAAGTGATGATCGTAAGCGTTGATTCTCGATCCTGCATGCAAGAAATCGTCGGCGTCTTTTCCCGGACCATAAACGCAATTGATGAAACGCAGTTTCACCTTGCCGGCGTCGAACATGCGTTTGAAAAGATCGACATCTTCCTTGTGGCTGCCCGCGTTTTGAATTTCGCACCAACCGAGTTTGATCTCGCGATCAATTCCGAGCAGAAGCGCTTGTTCGCGTTCGGTCTCGGTTGGTTTCGGAATATTTTTCGCGACGAGGTCCATCGCATTATCGAGCAACATCCCGGTCGGCTCGCCAGTTGTCTTGTCTTTTAGAATTTCACCGCCGAAAGGACTTGGCATGTTCTTGCCGATCTTGGCGATGTTTAAGGCCGCGCTGTTTGCGATTGCAGCATGGCCGTCGGCGCGGGTGAGAAAAACCGGGTTGCCGGGCGCAATTTTATCCAGATCGGTACGTGTCGGGAATTGCGGCGGTTTCCAGAAGGTCTCGATCCAACCACGGCCGGTGATCCATTTGCCGAGTTCGGTGTTGGCCACGCGCTCTTTCACTTTGGCGAGAAAATCTTCGGGCGTATTTGTGCCTTCTAGATTCAAACGCATTTCGCGTTCGCCGATTCCGAAGATGTGGCAATGCGAATCGGTCAGGCCGGGGACGACCGTGCTGCCATGAAGATCGACAATTTGCGAGGGGTGAAATTTCTTCGCGTCATCGTTTGAGCCGACGAAAACGATGCGCTTATTTTTTACCGCGACGGCCTCGGCGTGCGGCTGGCGCTCGTTAACGGTGTAAACGTTCCCGTTAACGAAAATAAGATCGTCGTCCATTCGACTCCGCTTCGCTTCGCTCAGGCCAGGTTCTTCTCCCGCGCTCATCTGAACGGCAAAGCCGCAGAGGCA
>QHRC01000139.1:5129-5836 GCA_003219995.1 Verrucomicrobiota bacterium | reverse complement strand
GCATGGCGTAGGCCCCCGGCTGCTTTTCGAGAAAATGAAATATGCCGTGCTTGCCGGGGTTTTGCCCCGTCATAAAGGATGTCCACGCCGGTGGCGTCAGTGGCGGTATAGCTGACTGCAGTTTCCCAGAAACGCCTTCATCGACCAGCTTCGATAGATTCGGGAGATAGCCTTTTGCAGCCCAAGGACCCACCAGGTCCCATGTTGCCGCGTCCAAACCGATAATCATAATTTTCGGCTTTCTCATGTACTCAGGTTACAACCTTCGGAATTTTCACCAAACTCAAATGGCACGGACCGCATGAGCAATGGTCAGGAATGGCAAGTGAACGACGCCACTGATGAAAGAGACTCCGATACTAAAAACCACCTTCTTTACAATCCGATGCGACTGCTTCATGGAAGCCAGTTCCACGTTCCGCCGGTCGCCTTTTGCAGCGCGGCGTAGAGCAAGAGCCGGCTCGTTTCGAGCACATTAAGGTCGTCTCGTTTGGCGAGGAGGTGCAACTCCGCATCGATCGAAGGCAGCAGCGGCTTGACGCCCTGCTGCTGTTCAGAGGCAGCTACTCGCGCATCCCGGTCGAGTTTGGCGATCTCCCCTTGGAGAGTCAGAATGTACTCGCTCAGTGCAGCGATTTGCTCGTAAATCTTGACGACGTCGTTGGTCACGTCGTCGGCCACGGAGCCCACTCGGGCCTGCTCGGCGA